>NZ_JBFAKW010000086.1:0-40148 GCF_040655955.1 Streptomyces sp. NPDC050263
GTTCAACTCCACCTCCTCGATCTCCTCGACACCGACATCGGACAGACCCGCTGGCCACAGACCTGAAACGGTGACCCGCGAAGTCCGGGTCTAGGGCGCCCCGGTCGTCCCGGTCGTCTCCGGCTCCTGCCAGGGCAGCAGCGGATCCGCGACGAGGCCGGCCGCCAACCACTGCTCCACGGCCGCGATATGGACCGTCGCGGTCGACGCCGCCAACTGGGCGTCGCGTGCCCGCAGCGCGCGGAGGATCTCGTCGTGCTCCCGGTGCGCGTGCTCCACGGCCCGCTCGGTGCGGGTGCCCCGCACGATCCTGACCCGCTGGGTGCGCGTGGACAGCACGCGCAGCAGCATCGACAGCACCGGATTGCCGACGGCCTCGACGATCCGCAGATGGAACGCGATGTCGTGCCCCACGAACTCCTCGACCGTCGCCGCGGACCGGGACCGCCGCAGCACCGCGCCCAGCTCGTCCAGGTCCGCGGGGCCGAGCAGCGCGGCGGCCAGCCCGGTCGCCTGCGGTTCGAGCAGCCGGCGGACCTCCAGCAGTTGCAGCGCCGTCTGCCCCTGGGAGACGTCCGAGGCGAAGGAGAGCGCCTCGAAGAGGAGATGGGGCTCCAGACTGGACACATACGTGCCGTCCCCCTGCCGGGTGACCAGGATCCGCATCGCGGTCAGCGCCCGCACCGCCTCGCGCAGCGAACTGCGGGACAACCCCAGCTGCCCGGCGAGCAGTTCCTCCTTGGGCAACCGGGAGCCCGGCGCGAGGTCGCCCGCCACGATCATCGCCTTGATCTTGTCCATCGCCTCGTCGGTCAGTGCCACGAGCACGCCTCCCTGTGCGGCTACTCCTGCTACGGCAACTCCCGGTACGGCTACTCCTGCTTCTCGCCGGACGCGAAGCGGGAGATGATCAGAGCGACGATGATGATCGCGCCGTTGAGGAACTGGTTCCACAGCGGCGGCACACCCGCCAGTGTCATCACGTTGACGACCAGCTGGAGCGTCAGCACACCGGTCAGCGCACCGAACACCGACCCCTTGCCGCCGTTGAGGCTGACCCCGCCGATGACCGTCGCGGCGAAGACCTGGAAGATCCAGCCGCTGCCCTGGGTCGCGGAGATGGACCCGTAGTGACCGCTGTAGAGGATGCCGGCGAACGCCGCCAGCACGCTGCCCAGGATCAGCACCGCCCACACGATCCGGTCGACCCGGATGCCCGCGGTCCGCGCCGCCTCCGCGTTGCCGCCGATCGCGTACAGCGCGCGCCCGTGCCGCAGCCAGGCCAGCGCGGCGCTGCCCAGGGCGAAGAGCACCACGCAGATCCAGATCGCCGCGGGCGCACCCCACCAGGAGGCCCTGCCCAAGTAGGTGAAGGATGAAGGCAGTTCGACGATGGACTGGCCCTCGGAGAGGGCGACCTGGAGGCCGCGCAGCATCGTGAGCATGCCGAGGGTGACGATGAAGCCGTTGAGCCGCAGTTTGAGGATCAGGAACCCGTTGACGGCCCCGATCACCATGCCCACCAGCAGACAGAGCGGAATCGCCGTCCACTCGGGAAGCAGCCCGAGCCCGGTGAACCGGGCGCCGCTGGTGGGCAGGACGAGCCAGACGGCGATGACCGGAGCCACCCCGATGGTGGACTCCAGGGACAGGTCCATCCGCCCGCAGATCAGGATCAGCGCGGTGGCGAGCACCAGCAGGCTCAGCTCCGTCGACTGCTGCGCCACACCGATGAGGTTGTCGGAGGTGAGGAAGGCCGGCGAGACGATGAACCCGATCACGCCGAGGACCAGGATGGCCGGGATCAGGGACAGTTCGCGGAACCGGCCCAGGTCGAGCCCGCGACGGGCGTCCCCGGCGGTCTTCTGCGCCACGCTCGCTGCGGGGTCGGTGACATCAGTGGTGGCGGACATGATTACCTTCCGTGCTCATCGGTCTCGGGTGCTTCGGCCCTGTCGGCGACGTCCTGCCGGGCGGCTTCCCGCCCGCCGACGCCCTCCATCGCGGCGACCACCTGCTCGTCCCGCCAGCCGGGCGCGAACTCGGCGACCACGCGGCCGTGGAACATGACGACGACCCGGTCGCACACCTTCAGGTCGTCCAGCTCGTCGGAGACGATCAGCGCGGCCTTCCCGCCGTCCGCGACCTCGCGGATACGACGCAGCAGGAACTCCTTGGACTTGACGTCCACGCCGTTGGTGGGGCGGACGGCGACCAGGACCCGGGGGGCAGTGGCCAGCGCCCGGGCCACCACCACCTTCTGCTGGTTGCCGCCGGAGAGCGCGGACACCGGGGTGGCCGCCCCCGGGGTCTTGATGTCGAGCTCGCGGATCATGCGCTGGGCGAAGACCCTGGTCCGGGACGGCAGCACCGTGCCGAACGGGCCCAGTTGGTCGGTGACGGTGAGCGTCGCGTTCTCCGCCACGCTGCGGCCCGGGACCAGGCCCTGGAGATGCCGGTCCTCGGGAACCAGACCGACGCCCGCGGCCAGCGCCGACGGGACGCTGCCGGTGCGAACACCGCGCCCGCCGACGGAGATCCGGCCCTCCTCGGCGCGATGCAGACCGGCGACGGCCTCCCCGACCCGCACATTGCCGCTCGCCGCCGCGCCGGCCAGCCCGACCACCTCGCCCGAGCGCACCGACAGGGACAGCTCGCGGCAGGCGCCGGGGAGGGTGAGGCCCTCGATCGCGAGCAGCTCGGGACCGGGGCCCTCGTCCGTCGCCGCCGTGGCACCGCCGTCGGCGGACGCCCCGGCGGCGGTCGCGCCGGCGGTCACCGCGGCCGGGGTCGTCTCCCCGGTCATCGCCTCCACCAGGGCCTGGTGGCCGACCTCGGCGACCGGCGCGGTGAGGATGTGGGTCGCGTCGCGGTAGACGGTGACCGTGGTGCAGAGGTCGTAGACCTCCTGGAGGTGGTGCGAGATGAACAGGAAGGCGACGCCCTGGCGTTGGAGGTCGCGGAGCTTGTCGAAGAGTCGGCCGATGCCACGGGCGTCGAGCTTCGCGGTCGGCTCGTCGAGGATGATGAAGCGTGCGCCGAACGACAGGGCGCGGGCGATCTCCACGAACTGCCGCTGCTCCACGGTGAGGTCCCTGGCCCGCGCGGTGGCGTCGACGTCCACGCCGTACTCGCCGAGGAGTTCTTCGGCCCGGTGCCGCAACTGCCGCCAGCGGATGGGCTGGAACGGGCCGGTGCTCTGCCGGTTGATGAAGAGGTTCTCCGCGACGGTCAGGTCCTGGATGATCGTGGACCGCTGGTAGACACAGGCCACCCGGGACCGCCAGGCGTCGATGTCGCCGACGGGCGGCGCGGGTTCGCCGGAGAAGCGCAAGGATCCGGTGTCGGGTCGGCGCAGCCCGGTCAGCAGGGACACGAGCGTCGACTTGCCGGCCCCGTTGCGGCCCACCAGCGCGTGCGACTCGCCGGGCGCGACGGCGATACGGGCGTCGCGCAGCGCGACGGTGGCGCCGAACCTCTTGCCGACCCCGATGGCCTCGGCCACCGGGGTCGCGGCAGGAGTGTCCGCCATGGGGATACGTCCTTCCAGGAGTGCGGGCGCTGATGCCGGTCCGGTCGGGTCACTGACCGACGGTGTTGCCCCACAGGCTCTTGTCCTCGACGTTCTCCTTGGTCACCAGAGGCGCCGGCAGCTGGTCCTCCAAACCGTTGGGGATCGCGATGATCGTGGAGTCGTGGTCGGTCTTGCCCGCCTTGAAGGTCTTGCCGTCGGCAGCCGCCTTGGCGTAGTACAGCGCGTACTTGGCGTACAGGTCGGCGGGCTGGGAGACGGTCGCGTCGATCTGGCCCTTGCGGATCGCGTCGAACTCCTGCGGGATGCCGTCGTTGGAGATGATCGAGATGTGCCCCGGCTGGCCGGCCGGCTTGAGCAGGCCCTTCTGCTCCAGCAGGGCCAGCGTCGGCTGCAGGAAGACACCGCCGGCCTGCATGTAGATGCCGCCCAGGTCGGGGTGCTGGGCGAGCAGGCTCTGCAGCTTGGCGGAGGCCACGTCGCCCTTCCAGTCGGTGGGCAGCTCGAAGACCTTGATGCCGGGGAACTTCTGCTTCATGCACTCGGCGAACGCCTCGGAGCGGTCGCGCCCGTTGATGGAGTCCAGCGCGCCCTGGAGCTCGGCGACCTTGCCCTTGCCGCCGAGCTGCTTGCCGAGGAACTCGCAGGCCTTGGTGCCGTACGCCCGGTTGTCGGCGCGCACGACCATGTAGACGTCACCCTTGTCGGGGCGGGTGTCGACACTGACCACGGGGATCTTCTTCGAGGCGAGGGTGTCGAGCGTGGAGGCGATGGCGCCGGTGTCCTGAGGGGCCATGACGACGGCCTTGGCGCCCGTGTTCTGGAACACCTGCACGTTGGCGACGAGCTTGGTGACGTCGTTCTGGGAGTTGCTCAGCGGCAGCGCGTTGATGCCCTCGGACTTGATGTCCTTCTGGACGTACTCGGCATAGGAGTTCCAGAAGTCGGAGTCGGAACGCGGCAGGTCGATCCCGATGGCGGGACTGTCGCCGCCCGTGCTGTCCGACCCCGCGCTGTCGCGGTTGCACGCGGTGAGGAGGGTGAGGGCAGCGACGACGACGGCGGTTGCGGCGGTGGAGCGGGTGCGGGCGAGCTTCATGGCCGGGTTCTCTCCTTAGGCTGAGCTGGGAGTGGAGATTCCTCCGATGTATCTCGAACGTCGAGGACGTTACGACGGTGTCACCAGCGCTGACAAGGGGTTGCGTTCGACGAATCGACAGGATTTTCCGGGTGTTGTCATGTGGGCCCGGGCCCTCTAAAGTCGCGGTTCTGCGATTCCTCCGATGAATACCTCGATGCATCTCGACGCATGAGGACGGTCGAACAGGAAGGGCGCCCCCTTGACCGCAACCCCCGCCCGGATCGTCGCGGTGGACACCCACGACATCCGATTCCCCACCTCGCGCGAGCTGGACGGCTCCGACGCGATGAACCCGGACCCCGACTACTCCGCCGCCTACGTCGTCCTGCGGACCGACTCCGGCGACGGGCTCGAAGGCCACGGCTTCAGCTTCACCATCGGACGCGGCAACGACGTCCAGGTCGCCGCGATCGCGGCCCTGCGGCCCCACCTCCTGGGCCGGTCGGTGGACGAACTGTGCGCCGACCCGGGCTCCCTCAGCCGCGACCTGATCGGCGACAGTCAACTGCGCTGGCTCGGCCCCGAGAAGGGCGTGATGCACATGGCCGTCGGCGCGGTGGTGAACGCGGCCTGGGACCTCGCCGCCAAACGCGCCGGGCAGCCGCTGTGGCGGCTGCTCGCCCACGCCGACCCCGAATGGCTGGTCTCCCAGGTCGACTTCCGCTACATCGCCGACGCCCTCACCCCCGAGGACGCCCTCGCCCTGCTGCGGGCCGGCCGGGCCGGACTGGCCGAGCGCGAGGCGGACCTGCGCGGGCGCGGATACCCCGGCTACACCACCTCGCCGGGCTGGCTCGGCTACTCCGACGAGAAGCTCACCCGACTCGCCAAGCAGGCCGTCTCCGACGGCTTCACCCAGATCAAGCTCAAGGTGGGCGCCGACCTCGACGACGACCTCAGGCGGCTGCGCACCGCCCGCGCCGCCGTCGGCGACGGGGTGCGCATCGCCGTCGACGCCAACCAGCGCTGGAACATCGACGAGGCGATCCGCTGGACCAGCGCCCTCGCCGAGTTCGACCCGTACTGGATCGAGGAGCCCACCAGCCCCGACGACGTCCTCGGTCATGCCGCCGTCCGCCAGGCGGTCGCGCCGGTCAAGGTCGCCACCGGCGAACACGTCCAGAACCGCATCGTCTTCAAGCAGTTGCTCCAGGCCGGCGCCCTCGACGTGCTCCAGATCGACGCGGCCCGGGTCGGCGGGGTCAACGAGAACCTCGCCATCCTGCTGCTCGCCGCGAAGTTCGGGGTGCCGGTCTGCCCCCACGCCGGCGGGGTGGGCCTGTGCGAACTCGTCCAGCACCTCGCGATGTTCGACTACCTGGCCCTCTCCGGCACCACCGAGAACCGGGTCATCGAGTACGTCGACCACCTCCACGATCACTTCACCGACCCGGTCGTGCTGCGCGACGGCCACTACACGGCCCCGCTCGCCCCCGGCTTCTCCGCCGCCATGCGCCCCGAGTCCCTCGCCGAATACCGCTACCCGGACGGCGCGTTCTGGGCCGCCGACCTCGCGGGAGCGGCGGAGGACGCCTGAGGGCCGCGGCCGGCCCGTGCGCGATGTCTTGACGTGTACTTGACGCAGTGGGTTCATGGGAGCGCTCCCACACTTCTCATGCCCCCTGCCGAGTTTCTTGGCCTCACTTCTGGAGTCGCAGTGAGAACGACAAGAAGCACGTCACGAACGAACGTTCTGCGCCGGTTGCCGATCAGGCTGCGCACATTGCCGATCAGGCTCGCCGCCTTCCTCGGTCTGGTCCTCGTCGGCGCCCTCTGCCCGGCCGTCGCCCAGGCGGAGCCTCAGTCGCCCAGCCGGTCGCCCGGCGCCCTCGCCACCGGCCTGCACATCAGCGACGGCCGGCTGGTCGAGGGCAACGGGAACGACTTCGTCATGCGGGGCGTCAACCACGCCCACACCTGGTATCCCGGCAGGACACAGCAGTCGCTCGCCGACATCAAGGCGATGGGCGCCAACGCCGTGCGGGTCGTCCTGGCCGACGGCCATCGCTGGAGCGCGAACAGCGCCTCCGACGTCGCGGGCGTCATCGCCCAGTGCAAGGCCGACCGGCTCATCTGCGTACTGGAGGTGCACGACACCACCGGCTACGGCGAGGACGCGGCAGCCGGCACGCTCGACCAGGCGGCCGACTACTGGATCGGCCTGAAGGACGTCCTGGCCGGCCAGGAGAACTACATCATCGTCAACATCGGCAACGAGCCCTGGGGCAACACCGATCCCGCGGGCTGGACCGCGCCGACCATCGCCGCGGTCCAGAAGCTGCGCAACGCCGGATTCCAGCACACGATCATGGTGGACGCGCCCAACTGGGGTCAGGACTGGCAGGGCGTCATGCGGGCCGACGCCCGGTCCGTGTACAACGCCGACACCACCGGCAACCTGATCTTCTCGATCCACATGTACAGCGTCTTCGACACCGCGGCCGAGATCACCGACTATCTGAACGCCTTCGTCAACGCCGGACTGCCCCTCCTCATCGGCGAGTTCGGCGGCCCCGCCGACCAGTGGGGCGACCCCGACGAGGACACCATGATGGCCACCGCCCAGCAGCTCGACCTCGGCTATCTGGCCTGGTCCTGGAGCGGAAACACCGACCCGATCCTCGACCTGACGCTCAACTTCGATCCCGCGCAGCTCAGTTCATGGGGACAGCGCATCTTCAACGGCGTCGACGGCATCGCCCGGACCGCGCGGGAAGCCACCGTCTTCGGCGGCGGCACCCCCGGCGACACCCAGGCCCCGACCGCCCCGGGCGCCCCGAACGCCTCGGCGGTGACGGCGACTTCGGCCACCCTCACCTGGGCCGCCGCCACCGACGACGTCGGCGTCGCGGGCTACGACGTCGTCCGGATCAACGGCGCCGCCGAGACCGGCATAGCGGCCTCCACCACCAACACCGCCACGGTGACCGGCCTCACCGCGAACACCGCGTACACCTTCGCCGTGTACGCCCGTGACGCCGCCGGGAACCGCTCCGCCCGCTCGGCCACGGTGGGCGTCACGACCGGCAGCGCGCCCGCCGTGGCCTGTGCCGTCGGCTACCGCATCGTGGGGGAGTGGCCGGGCGGCTTCCAGGGCGACATCACCCTGCGCAACACCGGCACGACCGCCGTCAGCGGCTGGAAGCTCGCCTTCGCCTTCGCCGACGGCCAGACCGTCACCAACATGTGGGGCGGGACCGCCACCCAGAGCGGCGGCGCGGTGAGCGTCGCCCCCGCCTCCTACACCGCAACCGTCCCCGCCGGCGGCTCGGTCACCGTCGGTTTCATCGGCAGCAAGGGCGCGACCAACACCGCGCCGACCGCGTTCACGCTCAACGGCGGGGCCTGCGCCGCCGTCTGACGGGCCGCCGTCCGACCGCCGTCCCGCGGATCGGCGGAGGGGGAGCGCCCGCCTCCGCCGATCCGCGCTCACCTGGTCGGCAAACTCTCCGGTGGCACGGCGGGCCACACCGTAATGTGTGCGCATGTCCACGACGCCCCGCTGGCTCAATGCCGAAGAACGACGAGCCTGGCTGGCCTACGTCGATTTCTCCACCCTGCTCGCCGACTACCTCAACCGCCAGCTGCGGCGCGACGCCGGGATGACCCATGCCGACTACAGCCTGCTCGCCTATCTCTCCCTGGAACCCGACGGCACCCTCGGGATGTCCGAGCTCGCCCAGCGGCTGAAGATCACCCGCAGCCGCCTCACCCACGCCGTGAACCGGCTGCGCGAGGTCGGTCTCGTGGACCGGCGCGAGGACCCCGCCGACGGCCGCGGTCAGCTCGCCTTTCTCACCGACGCGGGCAAGGCCCTGCTGGAGGAGATCGCCCCCGGCCATGTGGAGGCGGTGCGCCGGGCGGTGTTCGACGCCCTCACCCCCGAGCAGGTGCGCCGGTTCGCGGAGATCGGCGAGGCGATCAGCGACGCCCTGCACCGGGCCGAGAGCACCGAGGCGGACCCGGCGGTGCTGCCCTGGCGCCGCAGGTAGCACGCCGTCGGTCGCGCGCCCTCGGCAGCGCCGCCGCGAGCGTCCGAGCGGCGCGTTCGCACTGATCGGCGCAAGGAATCGGCGGGGGAGTCGAGAAGAACCGGCCGACCGTCCGTACCAGGGGGTACCGGGGGGCCGCCCGCCCCTCCGACCACGCCAACGATCGTAGGGACGTACCTCGTGAACGCAACCGCCGCCATCGGTGTCACCGGCCTCGGCGTGATGGGCCGCAACCTCGCGCGCAACTTCGCCCGCCACGGCTACACCGTCGCCGTCCACAACCGCACCGCCGGTCGCACCCGCGCGCTCGTCGAGGAGTACGGCCACGAGGGCACGTTCGTCGCCGCCGAGTCGGCCGCGGACTTCGTCGCCGCGCTCCAGCGTCCCCGGCGACTGATGATCATGGTGCAGGCGGGCGAGGTCACCGACGCGGTCATCGACGAGTTCGCCCCGCTCATGGAGCCCGGCGACATGATCATCGACGGCGGCAACGCGCACTACGCCGACACCCGCCGCCGCGAGGAGTCGCTGCGCGCGCAGGGCATCCACTTCGTCGGCGCGGGCGTCTCCGGCGGCGAGGAGGGCGCGCTGAACGGGCCGGCCGTCATGGTCGGCGGCTCGTCCGAGTCGTACGACGTCCTCGGCCCGATGTTCGAGTCCATCAGCGCGAAGGTCGACGGCGAGCCCTGTGCCACCCACATCGGCACCGACGGCGCCGGGCACTTCGTCAAGATGGTGCACAACGGCATCGAGTACGCCGACATGCAGCTCATCGCCGAGGCGTACGACCTGCTGCGCCAGGTCGCCGGCTACACCCCCGCCGAGATCGCCGACATCTTCCGCACCTGGAACGAGGGCCGCCTCGGCTCCTACCTCATCGAGATCACCGCCGAGGTCCTCGCCCACACCGACGCCGCCACCGGCGCGGCCTTCGTCGACATCGTGGTGGACGCCGCCGGTCAGAAGGGCACCGGCCGCTGGACCGTGCAGACCGCCCTGGACCTTGGCTCCCCGGTCACCGCCATCGCCCAGGCCACCTTCGCCCGCGCCGCCTCCGGCCAGCGCGAACTGCGCGCCGCCTACGCCGGGCTCCCCGGCGGCACCACGCCCCCGCTCAGCCGCACCGAGGCCACCCGCTTCACCTCGCAGGTCGAGCACGCCCTGTACGCGTCGAAGGTCATCGCCTACGACCAGGGCTGGAAGATGATCCAGGACGCGGCCGGCGAGTTCGGCTGGAAGATCGACCTGGGCGCGGTCGCCCGGATCTGGCGCGGCGGCTGCATCATCCGCGCCTCGTTCCTCGACCGCATCCGCGCCGCGTACGCCGCCGACCCGGACCTGGTCAGCCTGCTCGGCGAGATGGAGTTCGCCATGGAGATCACCGACGCGCAGGTGCCCTGGCGCGAGACGGTGGCCTCGGCGGCTCGCCGCGGCATCCCCGTTCCCGCGTTCTCCGCCGCGCTCGCCCACTACGACACCCTGCGCGCCGAGCGGCTGCCGGCGGCCCTGCTCCAGGGCCAGCGCGACTACTTCGGCGCCCACACCTACCGGCGCACCGACCGTCCCGGCGCGTTCCACACCCACTGGGCCGAGGCCGCCCGCCCGGAGACCTCGGCCTGACACGAGCGGCGGGGCGCCCCCGGCGCCCCGCTTCATCACACCGGTCGAAGGCCCCGGTCTCAGTGGTCCCAGTGGGTCGTCGCCGGGTACGTCGGGTACTCGACGCCGGAGACGTGCTGGACGACGCGGACGACCTGGCAGGAGTAGCCGAACTCGTTGTCGTACCAGAGGTAGAGGATCGCGTTGTCCCCGTCGACCTTGGTGGCGCCGGCGTCGATGATCGAGGCGTGGCGCGAGCCGATGAAGTCCATGGAGACCGCGTCCGGCGCCGTCGTGAAGTCGATCTGGCGCTTGAGCGGCGAGGTCAGCGAGACCTCGCGGAGGTACTCGAGGACCTCGTCCCGGTCGGTCTCCCGGCCGAGGCGCAGGCTGAGGATGGCGATCGAGACGTCCGGCACCGGGACCCGGATCGAGCTGCCGGTGATCGGCGCCTTGAGGTCGGGCAGCGCCTTGGCGACCGCGGAGGCGGCCCCGGTCTCGGTGATGACCATGTTCAGCGGCGCGGAACGGCCGCGGCGGTCGGCCTTGTGGTAGTTGTCCAGCAGGTTCTGGTCGTTGGTGAACGAGTGGACGGTCTCCACGTGGCCGCGCAGCACGCCGTACTCGTCGGCCATCGCCTTCAGCGGCGGGACGATCGCGTTGGTGGTGCAGGAGGCGCAGGACAGGATCTGCTCGTCCGGCTTGATCGTGTCGTGGTTGACGCCGTGCACGATGTTCGGCACGTCGCCCTTGCCGGGGGCGGTCAGGACGACCTTGTCGATGCCGGGCCGCAGGTGCTTGGCGAGGCCCTCACGGTCGCGCCACTTGCCGGTGTTGTCGATCAGGATGGCGTCGTTGATGCCGTACGCCGTGTAGTCGACCTGGCTCGGGTCGTCGGCGTAGATCACCGTGATCTCGTTGCCGTTGGCGATGATCCGGTTGTTGGCCTCGTCGACCGTGATCGTGCCCTGGAACTGGCCGTGCACGGAGTCGCGGCGCAGCAGCGACGCGCGCTTGACGATGTCCTCGGCGGCCCGCTCGCCGCCGCCGCGCACCACGATGGCGCGCAGCCGCAGCCCGTTGCCGGAGCCGGACTTCTCGATCAGCAGCCGGGCGACGAGCCGGCCGATGCGCCCGAAGCCGTACAGCACGACGTCGCGCGGCTCACGCCGGTCGATCTTGTCGGCCCCCGTGGCGCCGGCCACGGCCTCGGCGGTGAAGTCCAGCACGGACAGTCCGCGGTCGTCGGCCCGGTAGGTCGCGGCGAGCATGCCGATGTCGATCTGGGACGGGCCGAGGTCGAGCGTGGTGAGGGCCTCGAGGAAGGGCAGCGTCTCGGTGACCGAGAGCTCCTCGCCCGCGATCTGCCGGGCGAACCGGTGGGTCTTGAGGATGCTGACCACCGACCTGTTCACCAGGGAGCGGCTGTGCAGCAGGATCGTCACGTCCCGCTCGCGGTGCAGCTTCCCGATCATCGGGATCATCGACTCCGCGATCTCCTCGCGGTTCTTCCAGTTGGTGAACGAATCGTCGTTGAGCGTCACGGGCCTATCTTTCGAGCTAGGTGGCGCTCATATGCTAACCCCCTGGTCGTTCGAGCATTCCGGCGGGGCCGGTGCAGCGGGGCGGCCGGGCGGTCGCCTCGACGGGGGAACGGAGAGGTGACCGCCCGGCCGCCGGTCAGGGGGAGACAGGGACACGGGGACGGATCGGGCGGGCCCGGCGGCGGGGCGCAACGCCTCCCGGACCCGGCGTCCGGGCGGAAACCCCGTCGCCGTCAGGGAGTTGCCGCACCGCTCAGACCTCGTCGGGCGCCTGCTGTCGGCGCGGGATGCCCAGGGCGCACAGGGCTCCGGCGAACACCACCACGACGCCCGCCCACACGGCCGGGTGCAGCCCGTCCACGAACTCCTGCGGCGTCCGAGTGCTGCCGTGCGCCACGAACACCGTGCTCAGGACCGCGATGCCGAGCGCGCCGCCGATCTCGCGGACCGTGGTGTTGGCGCCGGACGCCTTGCCCGCGTGCTCCTTGGCGACCGAGCCGAGCACGACCGCCGCCGTCGGCGCGAACACGAAGCCCATGCCGATGCCGGCCACGATCATGGGCCCGACCAGGGACGAGTACTCCGTGTCGACGTCCGCGACCAGGTTGATCCAGCCCAGTCCGACGCCCTGGAGGAAGAGGCCGAGAGCCATCAGCCGGCCGCCGCCCACCTTGTCGGTGAGCAGACCGGCCACCGGCGCGACGAACATCGGCATCAGCGTCCACGCCAGGGTGCGCACCCCGGCCTCCAGCGGGGAGCGCGGCGGGACGATCTGAAGGTACTGGGCGAGCAGGAACAGCGAGCCGAAGACGCCGAAGTACATCGTCGCGGAGACGACGTTGGTGAGGGTGAAGGACCGCACCCTGTAGAACGACAGGGGCAGCATCGGCTCGGGGACCCGCGCCTCCCAGGCGACGAACGCCGCGAGCAGCACCGCGCCCGCCGTGAACGCGCCCAGCACCTTCGCCGAGGTCCAGCCGTCCGGCTCACCGTGCACGATCGCCCACACCGCCGCGCACAGACCGGCCGCCGCCAGCGTCATGCCGACCAGGTCGAGACGTACGCCGGGCAGCGAGCTCTCGCGCAGGGCGAACAGCACCAGCGGGATCGCGATCACGCAGACCGGCACGTTGATCCAGAAGATCCACCGCCAGTCCAGGCCGTCGACCACCGCGCCGCCCACCACCGGGCCCATCGCCACGGCCAGCCCGCTGACCCCGGACCACACGCCCAGCGCCATCCCGCGCAGCCGGTCCGGCACCGCCTGGGACAGCAGGGTGAGCGACAACGGCATCACGGCCGCCGCGCCGAAGCCCTGGACCGTGCGGAAGGCGATCAGCTGGGCGCTGGTGTCGGCCAGCCCGCAGCCGATGGAGGCGAGGGTGAACACGGCGATGCCGACGACGAAGACCAGTCGCCGTCCGAACCGGTCGCCGAGCGCGGCGCCGGTCATCAGCAGACAGGCGAAGCTCAGCACGTAGGCGTTGACGAACCACTGGAGTTCCTGCGTGTTCGCCTGAAGGTCGACGGCCAGGGTGTGCAGGGCCGTGGAGACGACGAGGTTGTCGAGCGCGACCATGAACATGGGCACGCTCGCCGCGACGATCGCGAGCCAGAGGGGTATCCGGCGGCCCTCGGGCGCGGGGGCGGAGACGGCCGGTGCGTCGAGCACCGGGCTCTCTTCGGACAGCGTCATGGTGGGGTCTTCTCTCCAGCGTGAGGGGTGTCAGGCTCGGTCGTGTTCCTGCTCGGCGAGCCGTCGCCGGGCGTCCGTCCAGTCGACGGGCAGGTCGGCCGCCGGGACCTGCCAGAACGTGAAGACAGAGGTCTTCATCGTGGGCCGCAGCCCGTTCATGATCGACTTGTGCGGTTCGGTGCGCGCGTACGTGTACAGCGCGTCCTTGTCCTCCCAGGCCGACAGGGTCCAGAAGGTGCGCTTCAGCGGCTGGGCGATCAGTGAGGCGCCGTAGGCGCCGGGTGCGGCGCGGACCTGCTTCCAGGCGGTCAGGGACTGCCGGAAGAAACGCGGCACGTCCGTGAAGGAGCGCACCTCCAGCCGGGACGCCATGACGAACGCCTCGGTGTCCGGAGCGGGGGTGTCGACGGTGGTCCAGCGCAGGGTGGGCATGGCTGCGGCCTTCTCCGAGGGAATATTGGATACCTCTACTATCTATGTTAGACAGTAGAGGTATCCAGTTTTCAAGAGCAGGACCGAACGAAAAACAGCACCGCGAGAACCGGAGCCGAACCGTATGCGCATCTCCGAGCTGAGCCGCCGCAGTGGCGTCTCTGTGACGACGATCAAGTACTACCTCCGCGAAGGCCTGCTCCAGGCCGGCCGGCAGACGGCGGCCACCCAGGCCGAGTACGACGAGCAGCACCTGCGCCGGCTCCGCCTGATCCGCGCGCTGACCGGCGTACGGGGCCTGTCCGTCAGCACCACCCGTGAGGTGCTGGACGCCCTCGGGCAACACGCCGGCGACACCCATCGCCTCCTCGGCCTGGCCCTGGGCTCCCTCCGGGTCGGCGAGGAACCCGCCGAGGCGGCCCCGGAGGCGACCGAAGTCCAGGAACTCGTCGAGGAGTTGGGCTGGGACGTGCACGAGTCGGCGCCCGCCCGCGCCACCCTCGCCGAGACCCTGACCTCGCTGCGCTCCCTCGGCGTCCCCGTGGACTGGCGCACCCTGCTCCCGTACGCACACCTCGCCGAGCGCACCGCCGCCCTCGACCTCGACCAACTCGACGGCCTCACCGACCCGTTGGAGGCGGCCGAACGCGCCCTGCTGCTGACCGTCCTCCTGGAGCCCGCGCTGATGGCCCTGCGGCGCATGGCCCAGGAGAACGAGTCGGCCCGTCGGCACTCTTCCTAGGCCTGGCGGTTCAGCTCCCGCAGCAGTTGGGCCGCCGCCTCCCTGCCGGAGGAGAACGCGGCCTCGTGGGAGCCGATCTGGTCCCAGTACTGCTGCTTGGAGTGGAAGTAGGAGCCGCACAGCTTCACCCGCGGACCCTCGTTGACCTCGTAGACGGTCTTCTGCGCGGCGCGCATCGCCATGTCGAGCACCGGGTGCTCGTAGTGGAACCGCCGGATCACCGTCTCCTCGGCGACCTCCAGCGGGTAGTCGAGGGTGACGAAGTAGTCGGTCTCCGACTCGAATCCGTGCAGCTTGTTCATGTAGTACGCCACGTACGTGCGCGGCTCGCCGCCGACGGTCACCTTGCCGTAGTTCCACGCCTCCCAGCGGCTCCGGTCGGACGGCATCACCGACGGGTCGGTGTGCAGGATCACCGTGGAGGCGTTGTAGCGCAGCGGCGCGAGCAGCTCGCGCTGGGCGGGGGTCGGGTTCTCCAGCAGGGTACGGGTGACGTCGGCGTGCGTGGCGACGACGGCGTGGTCGAAACGCTCCTCGCCGTGCGCGGTCCGGACGGCCACTCCGTCCGCGTCCTCGCGCACGCCGACCACCGGCTCCGAGAGGCGCACCTTCGGGTCGACCGCGGCGAGGAGCTTGCGGACGTACGAGACCGAACCCCCGCCCACGGTCCGCCAGTCGACCCGGCGACCGCCGAGACCGCTCTCGTCGTGCGCCATGAAGAAGGCGATCACCGTGGTCGCCGGCATCTCCCACACCAGCTCGGCCGGGACCGACCAGACCGCGCTGCACAGCAGGATGAAGTAGCCGTACCGGAACTCCTGGCTGTAGCCGTTGCGGTCGAGGTACTCGCCCATCGGCAGATCGGTGCGCTTGCGGAAGAAGTCGTGCCGGCCCTCCTCGTGGAACCGGCGGGCCTCGCGCCAGATGGTCTGGAAGGACTCGGGGTAGCGCGCCCGCACCTCCTCCTCAGGCAGGTCCATCTCGTCGCTGCCGTACTGAAGTCCACTGGTCAGGTCGAAGAAGTTGAAGCCGCTGAGGAGTTGCTTGCTCTCCACGCCCAACTCGTCGAAAAACCCGGAGAGGTTGGGGTAGGCCGGACGGTTGAAGACGACGAACGCCGTGTCGATGCCCAGGGTGCGGCCCGCGTCCTGGACCTCCACGGTGTTGGCATGGCCGCCGTAGCGGTCCTCGCGTTCGAACAAGGTGATCTGGGCGTGCTCGCGCAGGGCGTAGGCGGCGGAGAGGCCGGCGACTCCGCCGCCTACGACGGCGACGCTGGGCTTGTCGGACATCAGGGCTCCTCGGTGCAGGGGGTGAGCGGTAAGGGGTCAGCGGTAAGGGGGTCAGCTGGTCAGGAGGGTGGTGTGCAGGCCGGTCGGGCCGGCGTGCTCGGTGGCGACGGCCACCACGTGGTCGGGGGTGGGGTGGAGCAGGTCGAACTGCCACTGGCCGGCGGGCTGTCGGTCGTCGTGCACGGTGATGCGGGGTCCCGGCAGGCCGCTGAAGACGACCGACGACACCTCACGGCGCAACCCGGTGCCGAGCGCCTTCAGGTAGGCCTCCTTCAACACCCAGTACGCGGCGACCCGCGCCGCCCGCGCCCGCTCGTCGGCGACGGCCGCCAGGCCCGCGAGATCCGCCCGTTCCGGCGCCGCGAAGTGCATGGGCAGATGCCGTACGGCGTCGGCGCTCGCGTAGGCCGCCTCGGCGTCTACCCCGCAGGCTCGGCCGCCGTCGGTGACCACGCAGGCGATCAGCCCCTCGGTGTGGGACAGGTTGAAGCGCAGGCCGGAACCAGGGGGAGTGACCGGCTCCGGCCTGCCGTCGGGGGCCGCGGCGAAGCGCCAGACGTCGAGGGACAGGCCCGAGTGCGCGCTGAGGGCATGCCGTGCCAGCAGCAGCGCGGCGGTCCGGCGCAGCCGCGCGGCGGGTGCGAGCGGGCGCTCGCACCGCGCCCGCTCGCTGTCGGAGAGCAGGGCCGCACCGCCCACCCGCGCCATGAACGCCCCCGCCGCGGGCTCCGGCAGCAGCCACAGGCGGCGGGCGGCCGTCGCGCTCATGATCAGCGCCGGGCCGCGGGCAGGTCCCCGCGTGGGGCGAGCGGGAACTGCCAGTACGAGAACAGCAGGTCCTCCCGGTGCAGATGGCGCAGGACACGCATGACCTCGTCGACGACGGCCGCGTCCGTGACGCACTCGTGCGGCCGCAAGTGCCTGCGCAGTCGCTCCAGTTGCAGCAGCAGCAGCGCCCCGCTGGGCAGCGGATCGTCAAGGGCGGAGGCCGAGTGGACGTGCGTGTGCACACAGGCGGCGGCCGCGTGCAGCAGGCAGTACTCCTTGGCCAGGTCGAAGAGTTCGGCGGACTGGCCGTACTCACGGCCGAGGGACGCTTTGAGAGCGGCGGTGCGCCTGCGCAACGAGTCGGCGTGCGTGAGGAGTTCAGCGGCGACGTCCGCAGCCCGCTCCAGCCACTCCCGCTCGTTGCCCCGCGCCTCGGCGACCAGCCGCTGTAGCCGTACCAGTGCTGCGGGGGCGGCGAGCAGGGCGTCGTCCCGGCCTCGGCTGAACAGCTCCTGGTCCCAGGGCCGGTACAGGGGCAGTTCTCGGTCGATGCCGAAGAGGACGGCCGCACGGTCCTCCGCCTCGGCACGGACCTCCGGCCCCGCCTCGGCGGCCGTGGCGAGCAGCCCCTCCAGCTGGAGCGCGATGTTCTTGAGGTTCACCACGGTGTTGCCGTCGGCGAAGTTGGCCACCGGCAGATCACGCAGCATCTTCTGGTGGATGGCGTAGTGGGGATGGTCACGGAGGTAGAAGCGGGCCCCCAGGACGACGTTGAGCTGGGAGAAGGTGCGCTCCAGCAGTGTCGGGACGAAGTACTTCACGACCGACGACCACACACTGGTCTGCTCGGGGACCACCTGAAGCGCGCGCACCGCCCCGAGACTCACCGCGTCCGCCACCATGAGGTCCGCGAAGGCCTCGGCCAACTGCCGCCGTGAGTACGGGATGTCGCTGACGGTCCGGCCGTAGACCTCGCGGCCCTCGGCGAAGTCGAGGGTCACCCGCAGACCCGTGTCCACGGCCGACAGCGCGATACCGCTGATCAGCGCCCGGGCCGTCTGGGAGGTCTTGAGCGCGATCTCCAGCCCCTGCCCGGGATGTCCGAGCAGTGCGGAGTCCGGGACGAAGACCCGGTCGAGCCGGAAACCGCTCATGTCGAGACCGCGCAGCCCGTGCATGCGCTCGCGCGGCAGCTCATCGACGGAACCGGCCGGCGTGCGGCGCTTGTCCAGGACGAACACCGAGTAACCGCCGGGGCCGCCCCGGGGGTCCGTACGGGCCTGGACGCTGAGGCCGTCCGCGACCCGGCCGTTGCCGATCAGCCACTTCTCACCGCTGAGCACCCAGCCGCCGTCGGCCTTGACGGCGGACAGCTCGTTGGCGGTCAGATCGCTGCCGTGGCCGCGCTCGGACAGGCCCCAGGCGTAACGGGTGCCGTGCTGGATCGCGTCGACCAGCCGACGCTTCTGCTCGTCGGTGCCGGCGATCCAGGTGGGCATGAAACTGAGGCTGGTGATGATGAAGGCGGTGGCGGTGGTCGGGTCCCGGCGGGCGATCAGCCGCATCAGATGGAAGCCGATCTCCACATCGCCCGCCTTGCCGCCCTGGGCGACAGGGAGTGAATAGTCGAGGCCGCCCCAGCGCTGGATGAGGTTCACGAACTCGTAGGGGTAGTCCTCCCGTTCGTCGTACTCCAGGACGCGGGCGAACGGCATCCGGCTCCCGGGGTCGTGCGGATCCCCGAGGTGGCTCTCCAGCCGCCTCGCCAGCTGCGTGAGGTCCTTCTTCGGCACGGTGATCTCCGACGGTCAGGCGAGGTGGACGGGGTGGGCGCTGAAGAGCTGGTCGTGGTTGTGCAGGTCCACGGCGATGTCGAGGCCGGGGAGTTGGGCCGCGCCCTCGCGGCGGGGGTCGGTGCCGGCCGCTTTCGAGAGGAGGTGGGCGAGGGTGGCCTGCAGCCAGGGTGTGGTGAAGAACGGGTTGGTCTCGTTGGCCCACCAGAGGTGGAGACAGGAGGTTGCCGCGTGCAGCCAGGTGAAGCGCTCCGCCACGTCTATGAGGCCGGTGTCCTTGTCGGCCTCGGCGAGTTGTGCGGGGAGTGCGGCTACGGCTTCGACCAGGCGCGTCACCAGGTGGGCCGTGGGACGGTCGCCTTGGGCCGCGAGCCTCGTCAGCGCTTCAGGGGCCACCTGGGGGAGCGCTGCGGTCACGGGATCCCGGCCGCGAGCGTTGAGGTCGAGACGGTGAGGGTCGTAGGAGGGGAGGGGTTCTTCGAGGTCGAAGACGGCGCGGATGTCGTTGTCGGGTGCGGATGCGTCGTGGCTGGTCACGCAGTTTCCCGCGTCCCTGAAGACCTGCTGCAGCTGGCTTGCGAAGGAGCGGAGGTTGGCCAGCGTGCTGGTGTCGACGACCCTGACGATCGCCGCGTCGCGCTGGAGTTTCTGGAACAGGCCTCCGCCCGGGCCCTCGGCGCGCAGGACCGCTCTCGTGGCCAGCACCGCTCCGCAGCGGCGGAGTATCTCCTCCGTGCTCTCCGCCACCACGTGTTTCGCCGCGCAGCCCCAGATGCTGAATGTCTCGGGGGCCACGTGGATGCCGCGGGAAGCCGCCAGGGCGGTGGCGTCGGCAGCCAGTGCTGCGGCCGAGGCGATCGCCAACTCCCTTCGTGGATACGGAGAGTCAAGGACCGTCGTGCGGCCCACCCGGCGGGCCGCCGCGAAGTCGAGGGTCAGGCGGAGGGCCGTGTCCGCGATGCCGAGGCTGCCCGCCATGCTCATCACCCGCACCACCTGCTGGGCCTTCATCACCGACTCCAGGGCCTGGCCCTGCCGGCCGACGACGGCGTCGGCCGGCACCGGGAAGCGGTCGAAGCGCAGTTGGGCGAAGTCGATGCCCCGCATGCCGCCGGTCGGGACGGCGGGGCTGCGGGTCAGGCCCTTGCCCTCGGTGAGATCGAGCAGCACCGCCGAGAACGCGCCCGGGCCGCCGCGCTCGCCCGTGCGGGCCACCAGGTACACGGCCTCGCAGCGCAGACCGAGGCCCACCATCCACTTCTCGCCGGTCAACTCCCAGCCATGGTCGGTTGGCCGGAGGCGGGTGGCGTTGGCGAGGAGGTCGCTGCCGTGGTCGGCCTCCGACAGGGCGAAACCGACCGCGCCGCCCCTGCCGAGGACCTCCGCCGCGTACTTCTGCTGCTCGGGTGAACCGTGCAGGGCCAGGCAGGTCGCGGCGGTGATGCCGAACATGGTGCCCGGCATGACGTTCAGGTCCCGCCGTGCCGCCGTGCGGACCAGGAGCATGCTCTCCTCGAACGACGTGAAGCGGCCGCCCCATTCGGGGGAGAGGTAGTTGAGGTGGAAGCCCGCCTCGCGCAGGGCGTCGCACAACTCATCCGGGAACGCGTCCTGTTCGTCCCGGGCGACGGCAGCACCGAATCCGTAGGGGTTGGTGACGTTGTACGGGTCGCCGAGGAGCCGTTCGAGGGCGTCCGGGGTCATCGGGCGTCCTCCAGGGAGGGTGTCTCCAGCGGCGCGGGGCGGTAGTCGGCCGCCGAGGCCGGGATGCGCACGCCCGCCACGCGCAGTTGGGCGAGGCGCGTGTGGAAGGCGGCGCCGCGCATCAGGTGGTGGGCCACGTCGGCGACCCGGCGGTTGCCGGGGGCCTTGAGGTAGCTGGCGGTGACCCAGTCGTTGAAGGCGCCCATCGCCGGCCCGCACCAGACCTGGTAGTCGAGGACGCGCTCGGGGTCGCCGACCGTGGACCACCGCGAGGCCATGCCCAGGTACCAGCGGAAGACCAGCGCCATCCGGCGCTTGGGGTTGTCGGCGGCCCGCGCGAGCTGCTCGGGGTCGCGTCGGCCGAAGTAGCCGACGCACTCCTGCCAGACCTCGTCCAGCGGGCGGCGCATGATCTGCGTCTCCAGCTTGGCGCGTTCGGCGTCGGGGAGGGACTCCAGGCCGTCGTGGGCCTGATAGAGCTCGTACAGGCGCTTGGCGCGCATCGGGAACAGGGTGCCCTTCTTCAACACCTGCAGTTCCACGCCCATTTCGAACATGTCGGCCGCCGGAGCCATCTCGCAGTCCGCGATGCCCGCGTCCGCCAGCAGTGCCTTGGCTGCCTTCGACGCGCCCGACTCGACGCAGGACTGGTTGACCGACCCGGTGACCACGTATGCGGCGCCCATCGCGAACGCGCCCGCCACCGACGTCGGGCAGCCCAGACCGCCGGCCGCGCCCACTCGGATGGGGGTGGGGTAGCGGTGCTCGTGCTGGACCGTGTCGCGCAGCCGGAGGATCGTCGGGAGGAGGGCGGTGAGCGGGCGGCGGTCGGTGTGGCCGCCGGAGTCGCCCTCGACCGTGATGTCGTCGGCCATCGGCACGTATCTGGCGAGGTCGGCCTGCTCGGCGGTGATCAGGCCCTGCGAGAGGAGGGTGCTGACCAGGGCCGCCGGGGCCGGCCGCATGAAGCGTTCGGCCGTCTCCGGGCGGGAGATCTTCGCGATGAGACGGTGCTCGGCGGTCACCGCGCCGGACGGCGTGCGGCGCAGGCCGGTCAGCCGGTAGCGCACCACGTGCGGGCTGAGGCTCATGAACGCCGAGGCCTCCACGCACCGCACCCCGTGCCGCAGGAACAGCTCCACGGCCTCCCGCTCCAGGCGCTCCTCGCTCGGGCTGTGGATCAGGTTGACGGCGTAGGGCAGGCCGGGGATCTCGGCGGCGAACCGGGTGAGCGCCTTCTCGATGGTCTCGGGAAGCAGGCCGGCCGCTCCGTACGAGGCGAGGCAGCCCTCCCGGGCCAGGGCGACGACCAGGTCGGCGGAGGCGATCCCGCCCGCCATCGCGCCCGCCATGTACGCGTGACGGACGCCGTGCGCCGCCCGGAAGGCGGGGGAGCCGAGAGTGTGCGCGGGCAGTGGTGCGGCTGCCGCCAGGAGGGGCAGGCCCTCGGCGGCGGTCGCCCGCCCACCGGCCACCGCGCCCACGCCGGACGGGGTACGGACGACGAAACAGGGACGGTCGAGATCGGCGAGCGCCTCGCGGATGCCCGCGGGGTCGGTGTGCGGGCCGCTCGCTCCGTGCCACCGGAGGGGAGTGGCGGTCTGGGTCTGCATGACGGGAGTCGTCTCCTCGGGCCGGTTCAGGCCTGGTCGCGGGTGTCGTCGGGACGGACTTCGACGGCGACGTCCGTCAGCTCGTAGATGCGCAGGCCCGGCTTCCACAACTCGGCGTCGGCGATCACGACCAGCCGGTCGCCGTCCCGGCGGATCTCCTTGATGTGCGCGTCGAAGCTCAGCTCTCCGTCGTGGCGCAGGATCTGGCCTCGGTACTTCCAGGCCGTCGGCACGCCCGTGGCGAGCGCGAACCGGGGTCGCTCGATGCCGTCCGCCAGGCCCTGGTCCAGCACGTACAGGCGCAGGGCCTGGAGAATCGCCTCCACGCCGAGCGAGCCGGGCATCACCGGGTCGCGGTGGAAGTGGCAGTCGAAGTACCACTCGTCGGGGCGGATCAGCCGACGGCCGTGAAGGTAGCCGCGGCCGTGCTTTCCGCCGTCCTCGACGACGTCGACGTGGTCGAGGAGATGGAAGTGCCCGGCGGGCAGCCGCAGGTCACCCGTGAACTGCGGTGCCTCGTCCGGGAGTTCGATACGGCGGACGTTCCGCCGGGGGGCCTGCTCGATCCACGGCGCGAGGTATGTGCCGTTGTCCAGGCCGACCTGGTGGGCGAGCGCGGCCTCGCTGAAGTAGCCGAAGAGGGACTCGCCGGTGTAGAACACCTCGCCGTCGGCGGAGAGTTCGTAACGGAAGTTCTGGAGGACCGCTCCGGATACGGCACTGGTCATCAGCAGGGTGGAATGGTGCCGGATGGTCCGGCCCCGCAGGTCGATGTCCTTGACGAGGGTCGCGGTGCCGTCGAGGTTGCGGATGGAGTACTCGGTCTCGGGCTGCTTGAGGGTGGCGCCGAGGTAGTAGCCGAGCAGGATCGCCGCCTGCAGGGACGTCTCCATGTAGACGCAGTTCGGCATGTGCGGGTGGGAGTTCTCGCGGTAGTACCAGGCGTCGGCAGGCGAGTCGTACTCCGTCACCATCTCGGCGCCCGGCTTCAACTCGCCGCGGGTGCCGGTGAGTCGCATGATGCGGTCGACGAACTGGAAGTCCCCGTTGGGGATGTAAGGGGCCCGGCTGTTGCGGTAGACGTCGAACTCGGGGCCCATCGCCGTCCCGAGGTCGCCCTTCGCGGCGTGCGCGAGGTGCAGCTCGTTGATCATCGCCGGTTCGCCGGACCGGTTGCGGCGGCCGAGGAACTCCGGGACTCCGCCGAGCGGCGGACGGTACGGGGCGCCGTCCTTCTCGCGGACCTGGATGCCGAAGTTGCGCATCCGGATGACGGGCTTGTCCTCCAGGTACACCAGGACGTCGGCGATCACCGAGGGGCGCGGGAGCAGCGTCAGCTCCATCACCTCGATCTCGTAGCGGATCGCCGAGTGCGCGGGCGTGATCTGGCCGCGGACCTGCACCTCCGTCTCCAGGCCGACGATCGTCTGGAAGCGGGCGTCCGGCAGGACCAGGTGCATGCCCTGGTGCAGGAGATAGGCCTGGAGGGTCTGGACGGCTCCCTCGGCGACCATCGAGCCGGCCAGCACCGGGTCGTCGGGGAAGTGGCACTCGAAGTACCAGGCGTCCGGCTCCAGCCGCTTGTGCGCGGTGATCGCGCCGAGGCCGCGGGGGCCGCCCGTACGGTCGATGTGGATCTCGTCGACCATGCGCAGCCGGGCGTCCGGCAGCCGGAGCGCCGGGTTGAGGCCCGGGTCCTGGGCGTGGTGCGGGCCGAAGACCTCGCCCGGTCGGCCGTCGGCCAGCGACTCCAGGTCGGCCGCGGTGAGATGGTTCTTCTCGGTGTACGCGAGCGGCTTGAACCAGGTCTTCGTCAGCGCGGCCCGCCGCTGACGGTCCTTCTCCGTGATGACGACCCCGAGCGGGGTGTCCAGCTCCGCCTGCGTGAAGAACCCGGCGCAGGCGTCCTTGAGTTCGAGGATCAGCTCGTCGTCGGCGTAGCAGAGGTAGCTGAAGAAGAAGAGGGTGGTGGGGCCCTGGTGGACGAAGCGGTCGATGGAGATGTCGTAACGCAGTGTCTGGCCGGTGCGGGGCAGGTCGCCGTGGAAGACCAGCTTGCTGTCCAGGAGCCGGTAGACGCGTTCGCCCTTGTTCCGGAAGTCGATGCCCAGGTAGCTGATGAGCAGCAGGTCGCACTGGCCGGCCTCGATGGCCACCGCCGGCGGAACCCCGCCGTCGACGGCGTACCAGGCGTCCTCGGGGACGTCGTACTCGGTGCGGATGAACGATGGTTCGTAGACGCCGGTCTCACCCTGCAACGCGGTCACGCGGGTGACGAAGTGGTACGGCGGGGCGGGCAGGCGCACGCGCTTGGCGTAGCCGTCGACGACGGCGAACCCGGGGCCGAAGACGTCGGTCACGCTGCCGGTGGCGAAGGCGAGCAGTTGGTCCTCGTCCCAGATGACACCGGGGGCCTTGGGCGCGGGAGAGACAGCAGGGGCAGGGGCCACGGGGAGGGCTGGGCGCTGCGGCGCGGGCTGGACGGGGAGCGGCGCACCGCGGAGCTCGGGCACCGGGTTCGGCGCTTCGAACAGCGCCTCCATGCGCGTCAGAGTGTGCTCCTGGAGTACACGTTGCGTCTCCATGACGACCGAGTGCGTGGCCACCATCTGCTGCCGCAGCTCACGCACCAGGTCGGCCGCCGCGTGGCCGGTGGCGGCGGGGCGGACGGGCCGGGTGGGGGACAACCGCGAGGCGGGGGCCTCGGGTCCGGCGGACGAACCGTACGACGCGGGCGGGGGCCCGTCCTGTTGGGCCCAGGGCAGGAAGGCGATCGGCTCCCCGTCGAAGACGATGACCTCGGTGTCGTCGAGGGTGGGGTCGGCGGGCATCGGGTCGGTTACCTCCAGCGAGACGGTCGCGGCGGGGGCCGGCTGCGGCTGTGCGGCTTCAGCGGTGACGCGCACGGGCGCGGACGGAGTGCGGACGGACGGCACTGCGGCGGCGGACACGGCGAGGGACAGGTCGGCCACCCGCTCCGCCACGCCCGCCGGGATCGACGCGCCCCCGCCGACCGGTACCCGCAGTCGGGCCGGTCGCGCCGATCGGGCGGGTCGCGCCGGGTCGGGGCCGAGCAGCGCGAGCAGGTCGACGGGCAGCCCGTGGGCGGTCAGCCGGGCCGCGAGCTGGGCCACGGAGCGGGCGGCGGGCACCCCGCGCCGGTCCATCGGCATCGCTACGTGCTCGGCGTCGCCGAGGGTGTCGTGCACCCAGCGGGTGCAGGTCGCGCCGGGCCCGGCCTCGATGAAGTAGCGGAAACCCCGGTCGTGGGCGGTGCGCACCAGCCGCGGGAAGTCGATGGTGCCGCGCAGCGTCCGTGCGATGCGCCGGGCGACCTCGCCGCGTTCCAGGTCGCCGACCGGCAGGTAGTCGTAGGCGCTGAACAGCTCCAGGCCGAGCGGTGAGCCCGTCGGGTGGTCGTTGAGCTCGGCGAGGCCGTCAAGTTCCGCGTCGACCACCGGGCAGTGCATCACCGAGCCGACCGGGGAGCGGGCCGAAGGACAGCCCAACTCCGATATCAGTAGCTTGCATTGGGCCGGATCGCCGGCGATGACGGCCTCGGTGGGCGTGTTGACATGGGTGAGGAAGACCCGGTCGTAGCGGGCGAGGGCCGCACCGATCCGGTCCGCCGACTCGAGCAGCACGAAGCTGCCCCACACCGCCGCGTCCCGGGTGTCGTCGGGCAGGTTCCACAGCTCGCGGACCGTGCGGCGCGGGCCGGTGAGCCGGTCGCGGAACAGTGGAGTCGCGCTGATCCGGTCGTCCCGGCGGGCCGAGCGCTGCCAGCCGCCGGTTGCGAACAGCATGCTGGACTCACCGAGGCTGTACCCGAACGCGCCGTGCGCGGACACGCCCAGCAGCTCGCGCAGCAGGTCGGTGTAGAGGATGGCGAAGGTGGTGCCGGTGGCGAGCATGAAGGGCACGTCCTCGCCGAGTTCGCCCTCCAGCGCCATCAACGCCCGCCGGTCGGGGGCACTGTGCGTGCGCGGGTACAACTGCGCGGCCCGGAACATCCGGTCGGGGTCGGGCGCCTCCGCCTCGAAGCGGCTCAGCAGGGACGGGAAGACGCGGAACAGGTCCTGGCCCAGGCCGGGATAGGAGTTGAAGGCGCCCGGGTACACCAGGGCGACCTTGCCGTCCGGCCCGATCGGCCGGGGCGCGAAGCAACTGCCCTCCGGGGTTGTCCACTCCTCGCCCTTGGCGTACGCCTCCTTGAGGTGACGCGCCGCCGACTCCAGCTGCCGGCGCAGCTGTCGGTCGTCCCTGCCGACCAGGACGACGCGCAGGGTGCTGCCCGGCAGCCGTTCCGCCGCGGCTCGCCCCAGCCGGTACGGGTCCGCGCCCTCGGCCAGCAGCGCGAGATGCCGGTCCACCTCGGCCAGCAGCCCGTCCACGTCCGCCGCGCCCAGCGGCAGCAGCACCGGCGCACCGGCCCGCCGCCAGTCGCAGGGCACGACGTCACCGCGGGTGTGCTCGCCGGACAGCACGACGTGGCCGTGCGCGCCGTCGGAGCCGATGACGCTGAGCGAGGCGTAACGCCGTCTGTCGTTCGCGGCGCGCAGCCACGGTCGAGAGGCGTCCGGAATGTGGAAGGCGGAGGCCGCCAGGGCGTCGGCGAGCTCCGGTGCGGGCCTGCGCCAGCCCGGCACCCCGGGCAGATACCCGTGGTGCAGGCAGAGCACGGCCCGCAGCAGCCCGGCCATCGCCGCGGCTGTCTGCGCGTCGCCGACCTGCGCCTTGGCGCTGCCCAGGGCGACGGCCCCGGACCCTGCCGGATACACCCGCGCGAGCCCGGTCAGTTCAGCCGTGTCCTGGACGTCCGTACCGCCCGCGTGGGCCTCCAGATAGCCGACGTCGGCCGGTTCGATCCCGGCGTCGGCGAGGGCCTGTTCGGCCGCCCCGGCGAGCGCCGCCGGGTCCGCCTCGGGCAGCAGCCCGTCGACGGGGGCGGCGTGCCGTACGGCGATGGAGTCGATTCGCGTGTACCCGGGCCGCGTCGCCTCACCCGCCCGGGTGACCACGACGGCCCCCGCGCCCTCACCGATGCGCCGGCCGCGCTGCCCCTCGCCGAAGCTCAGGCCCGCGCCGGCCGCCGGCCGGTCGCCGCGCAGCAGCAGGTTCTCCGGAGAGCCGGCCAGATCGACCGCGCCGACCAGCACCGCCTCCACGCTGTCGTCGAGCAGCAGGAGCTGGGCGATCTGGAGGGCCTCGGCGGTGCCCGCGCCGTCGGAGGAGACGGTGAAGGAGGGGCCGGTGAGGTTCCAGAGCGAGGAGATTCGGGCGGCCATGATGTTGCCGATGTAGCTCAGCACCTCGTTGGCGACGATCGGCTCGTGGACCGCGTCCCGGGCGACCGCTGCCACCTGCGCCTCGGTCGGCTCGAGACCGGCGTCGGCGTACGCCCGGCGCAGGAAGTCGCCGAGACCGTACCGGGCCAGGTGCAGATGCGCGCTGGGCTCCATCTCCATCGCGACGACGACGGCGATCCGGCGCGGCTTCGGCGCCCGCTGCCCCGGCGCGACGGTCCTGTCGTACCCGGCGTCGCGCAGCGCCTCGTCGGCGACCTTGGACATCAGGGCGTGCTGGAGGTTGTAGTTGCGCAGGTCGGCCGGTGGGATGCGGTGGTCGGCCGGGTCCAGCTCGACCCGGTCCACGAAGCCGCCCTCGGGCAGCTCCGCCCGGGTCAGCCCGGCCCGCTCCAGCGTGCCGCCCACGGTGTCCTCCAGACCGCGCCAGCGGTGCTCGGGCAGCGGCCGGAAGGCGGCGTCGGTGCCGTCGTACAGGGCGCGTTCGAAGGCGGCGACGCAGTCCAGGGCGCCGAAATGGGCGCCCAGACCGATGACGTCCAGGGCGGGCGGGACGACCGGGGCGGCTTCGTCGACGGCGTCGGCCCGCTGGGAGAGCACCACGTGGGCGTTGGTGCCGCCGAAGCCGAACGCCGACACCGCCGCCCGGCGCGGGCCGGACACGCGGTCGGGCCAGGCGCGGCCCGTGCGTACCAACGGCAGTGCGTCGGTGAGAGGTTGTTCGACCCCGACCGTCGGCGGAAGCTGTCCGTGCCCCATGGCCAGGATCACCTTCAGCAGGCTGCTCAGGCCCGCCACGGTCAGGAGATGCCCCAGGTTGCCCTTCACGGACCCCAGCGGCGGCACCTCGCCCCGCGCGCCGAACCAGGCGGCGACCGACTCGGCCTCCGTGCCGTCGCCGATCGGGGTACCGGTGGCGTGGCACTCCAGGTAGTCGACCAGTTCGGGCCCGAACCCGGCCTGTGCGTAGGCGAGTTCGTACGACGAGCGCTGCCCCGCCAGGTTGGGGACCAGCAGGTGACGGCCCGCGCCGTCGTTGGACAGGCCGATGCCGTCGACCACCGCGTAGATCCGGTCGCCGTCCGCGAGGGCGTCCGCGAGCCGCCGTACGGCGACCATGCCGGCGCCCTGGCCGGTGAGGATGCCGGTGGAGCGGGCGTCGAAGGGCTGGCTGACGCCGTTGCCCGGGTAGGCGTGCAGATCGGAGAACGAGAGGTGGATCAGGGTCGGGTCGGGCGCGCACACCCCGCCCGCCAGCACCAGGTCGGCCTGGCCGGCCGCCAGATGGTCGCAGGCCAGCTTCAGCGCGTACAGGGCCGAGGAACAGGCGGCGTCCAGGGCGTAGCGGGGGCCGCCGAGACCCAGCGCGGCGGCGGTGATCCGGGCCGGCGCGCCGCTGACCCGGGCGTCGGCCGGGTGCACGGCGGCCGGGTCGTGGAGCGGGCCCGGGTCGGGTGCCGGCCGCCCGGACGCGCGCAGACCGGACAGCACGGCCTCGTGGACCAGAGGCAGGCTGATGCGGGCCGAGGCGGGGGTCGGGAAGGAGTAGTCGCCGACGACCAGGCCGGTGCGGGCCAGCAGCCCCGCGCGGTCGGCGTGGCCGGTGTCGCGCAGCGCCTCACGGGCCACGTGCAGGGACCAGTGGAAGACCCGGTCGAGGCCGGTGAGGTCGTCGGGGCGCAGCCGGAAGCCGGTGGGGTCGAACGTGAAGTCGGAGACGAAGCCTCCGCGGACGCAGGTGATGGAATGCGCGGGGTCGGCGTCCCGGACGTCGGCGGCCGGTCCGAAGACGTCGGCGCCGCCCTCCGTCCGGCTGTCGACGCCGTCGTGCAGGTTCTTCCAGTACGCGTCGGGAGTGGCCGCCCCGGGGAAGAGGCAGGAGATCCCGACGATCGCGAACTTGCTCATGGCAGCTGTTTCCTCCAAGGTGCCGGGGCCGGCGGGAGTCGCCCCGCCGGGGCCCCGGTCCGTACGTCGGCTCAGCGGCTCGCGAACTTGGCGGCCAGCTGCGGGGTGGAGACCAGGGACACGCCCGAGAACCGGGCCAGGACCCGCCCGTTCGGGGCGCACGCGGTCACGGTGAGCGTCGCGTCCGTTGACGTCGGTTCCACGACCACGAGGAACGGCTCGCCGTCCGGCAGCGCCTCGTACAGCTCGACGTCCGCCACCGCCATCGGCAGGCTCGCCGTGCCGCGGTGCAGCCGCATCCACACCAGCGCGGCCTGGAGCAGCAGGTCGGCGGTGCCCGGCGCGTACCGCTCGCCGCCCAACGCCCCGCCCGCGGGAAGGTGTTCGGTCAGCGCGCACTCCACGACCAGTCGCGCCTCACCTGACTCGAGCACGCGGTGCAGCCCCCGCAGAGACGGGCCGTGGAAGAGCGTGCCGTCGGCGTAGAAGACCTGTGCGTCGCTGCCGCTGCCGAGGGCCGGCAGCCCGGTCAGCCGGCCTGGCTCGGCGGCGGAGCCGGTGCGAAGCACCCGGGCCGCGAAATGCGGCCGTACGGTCCCGTCGGCGGCGACTGAGCGGATCGTGACGTCCGCCTCGGCGGCGTCCGGCGTCGGGTCGACGGTCAGTCGGAACCGGCAGCCGTCGAGGGAGCCGTCGAAGACGACACCTTTGTGGACCGCGAAGTCCCGTATTCGGCTGACGACTTGGCCGGTCAGCCGCTCGACCGCGCCGGTGGCCCAGCCCAGGGCCGCCGCGGCGGGCAGTACCGGCGCGTCGCCGATGACATGGTCAGCGAGCAGCGGTTCGGTGACCAGCGCCGACAGGTCACGTTCCAGTACGACCGGTGCCGTGGGCACGGTGTCCTCCCGCGCCGACAGGGGAGTGGTCGGGCCGAGGACCGTGACCACGTCGCCGGCCCGCTCGGGGGCGAACTGCTCGGTGAACAGCCGGGCCCCGGTCTCCTGCGGGATCAGCGCGATGCCCCGTTCCTTGAACACCGCCTTGATCTGCGGGGACACCATGCCGCTGTCCCAGGCTCCCCAGTTCAGCGAGGAGACGTGTGCGGTGGGGTGGCTGCGCTTGAAGGCGCCGGCCCAGGCGTTGAGGACCTCGTTGGCCATCGCGTAGTCCGACTGGCCGCGGTTGCCGAAGAACCCGGCGACCGACGAGAACAGCAGGACGTGCCGCAGCCGTTCGGCGGGCAGGGCGGCGACGACCGAGCGCAGACCGCCCAGCTTCACCGCGAACACCCGGTCGATCTCGGCCGCCTTCTTCGCGGCGATCAGCTGGTCGGCGAGAACGCCCGCGCCGTGCACGAGACCGGTGACCCGCTCTCGGTAGGGGGCCAGCGCGGCGGCCGTCGCGGCGGCGTCGGAGATGTCCACCGCGAGGTACTCGGCCGCGCTGCCGGCGGCCCGCAGGTCGGCCAGCGTCCGCCGCACCTCGCGCTCGCCGACGACGCCCTGGTAGAGCTGCTCGACCCGCTTGGGCGTCGGCTTCTCGCCCGAATCCTTCAGCCGGGCCACGGCGGCTGCCTTCAGCTCGGCCGTGTCGCTCAGTCCGCGGGCCCAACGCGGCTCCTCACCGAGGGCGGTACGGCCCAGGAGCAGCAGGCCGGGACGGTGCGCTGCGGCGAGGGCGACGGCGCAGCGGGCGGTGATGCCGCGCGCTCCGCCGGTGACGATCAGCAGGTCGTCGGAGGTGAGCGGCGCGGCCGGCGCTGCGGCGAGCGCGGTGTCAGGGGCGGCGGAGGGTGTCTCGCCGAGGGTGAGCGCGACCCTGCGGGAGCCGTCGCGGCCCACCTGCACCGGGCCGCCGGCCGCGTCGTGCACCTCTTCGAGGAGCAGTTCGGCGGCCTTGGCCGCGCCGAGGGCGGGGGTCAGGTCCACCGCCCGGCAGAACAGTTCGGGGGCCTCGACGGCGAGGGTCTTCAGCAGGCCTCCGACGCCGCCGGCGGGCGCGGCGTCCTCGTCGACCCCGGTGAGGCCGAAGGACCCGTCGAGCCGGGTGACGGTGACGAAGGCGGCGCGGTGGCCGGCCCTCGCGGCAGTGGTCAGCGGGCCGACCAGGTGCTTGGCGACGAGCAGCGTGTGCGCGAGTCGGCGGACGCCCTCGGCCCACGGCAGGTCGCCTGCGGCACCGAAGACGAGCGCGAGGTGCAGGTTGCCGTCGTCCAACTCCTCGATACGGGACGCCAGTTCGTTGGCTCCCCAGCCGGTCAGCGGAAGGTCGTCCGCCCCGGTGACGCGCCGCTCGACGGCCGGCAGTCGCAGGACCGTCACCTGCCAGCCGTCCGCGCGCAGCCGGACTGCCGCGGCCGCGGCGACCTCGCTGCCGTCGTCCACGACCAGCGCGGCCGCGCCTTGCGGGTACGCGCCGACGAGCCGGTCGGGCGTCGGCAGCTCCCTCAGCGCCGCGTGACCACGCCCGATCGCCGACGGGGTGACGGGGGGCGCGACGGCCGCAGGCTCAACCGAGGGGGTCCCCGACGCCCCGGACAGACCGGCCATGAAGTCGACGATGTCGCCCAACGTCCGTAGTTCGGCGAGTTGTTCGGGTCCGACGGGTGTGGGGCTGGGGAAGCGTTCCTGGAGGATGCCCATGATTTCGACGCGTTTGATGGAGTCGATGCCGAGGTCGGCTTCGACGTCCATGGTGAGGTCGAGCATGTCGGTGGGGTAGCCGGTCTTCTGGGAGACGATGCCGAGCATCGCGGCGGTGACGTCAGCGGTCGTGGGGCCGACGCTCACGGTGCTCGCAGTGGGCTCGGTCGGATGGCGGCCGCCCAGCTCCAGGACGAAGCCGACGATTTCGTTCAACGTCCGTAGTTCGGCGAGTTGTTCGGGTCCGACGGGTGTGGGGCTGGGGAAGCGTTCCTGGAGGATGCCCATGATTTCGACGCGTTTGATGGAGTCGATGCCGAGGTCGGCTTCGACGTCCATGGTGAGGTCGAGCATGTCGGTGGGGTAGCCGGTCTTCTCGGAGACGATGCCGAGGATCGCGGCGGTCACATCGGCCAAGCCTGCCGCCGGGGCCGCCGGGGCCGCCGGGGCCGCCGGGGCCGGCCTGGGTGCCGTACGAGCGGCGCTCGCACCGCCCAGGCTCAGCACGAAGCCGACGATCTCGTTCAACGTCCGCAGTTCGGCGAGCTGCTCCGGACCGACCGGTGTGGGGCTGGGGAAGCGTTCCTGGAGGACGCCCATGATCTCGACGCGTTTGATGGAGTCGATGCCCAAGTCAGCCTCCACGTCCATGGTGAGGTCGAGCATGTCGGCCGGGTAGCCGGTCTTCCGGGACACCACGTCGAGCAGTGCCGCAGCCACGTCCTCGGCGGTCGCCCCGAGCGGCTCCACCGCGGCCTGGAGCGCCGGGGGAGCGGGAGGCGCGGCCGCCTCGACGGGGAGCGGCGCGGCGGCCGGGAGCACCGGGGCGGGGGCGGTCTGCCCGGCGACCGGCAGCGGCGTCGGCAGCGGAGCGGTCGGGGCCGCGGGGGCCACCGCGCCGATCTCCATCGCCGCCAGGTCCCGAAGGATCTCGTTGGCGCGCAGATGGGTGCGTCCGATGGCCAGACCGTGTTCCTTCACCGACGACACGCCCGGGATCACCGTGTCGACCCGGCCCTGCTCGTCGGCCCGCTCCAGCAGCCCCATCATGCGCTGGGCGCTGGACAGTTGGCCCTGGAGGTAGTCGTCGTGCAGGGCGAGATGATCGGCGATCAGCGAGGGGAGCCGGTCGTCCGCGGGGGTGGGTGCGGGGGCGGTGTGTTCTTCTTCCACGAGCGGGGTCTCCAGGACGTCTGCGGGGAGGGACAGGGCCACCGGCGGTGCGGTGGCGAGCACCGGCTCCGGCGCCGCAGGGGCGATCCGGTAGCCGTCGGTCAGCGCTTCCCGGTAGGCGGCGCGGCGCGCCTCGGGCACATGGTTGATGCCGTTGAGCGGCACCGTCATGCCCTTGACCGGCTCCTCGGCCGGAGCCTGCGTCACATACCGGTCGGCCGTCGTCAGCGGCAGGCCCAGTACGGCGAGTTGGGCGACCGTGCGCTTGAGGGTGAGGTCGGCGTCACCGGAGGCGCCCGAGTCGAGCTGGAGCGCGAAGTGCTCGCGCTCGCCGAGGATCCGGTCGACCAGCCGGGTCAGCACACCCTTCGGCCCGAACTCGACGAACGTGCGGAAGCCGGCCGCGTACATCTCCTCGACCCGCTCGGCGAACTCGACGGGTTTGACCAGCTGGTCCACGAGGGTGCGCCGGTTGGCATCCACGTCCGGACCGTAGGCGGCGCCCGGGGAGTTGGCGAACACCGGTCGGCGGGGCTCGCCGATCTCCACGTCCGCGACCCGGCGTCCGAACTCCTCCACCGCGTGGGCGACGAACGGCGTGTGGAAGGCGGCCGAGACGGGAAGCCGTAGCGCCCGCACCCCGGCAGCGCCCGCCGCCGTCACGAAGCGCTCCACGGCGTCGGTGGCGCCGCCGACCACGATCTGGTCGGCCGCGTTGCGGTTGCAGACGATCAACTCGGCGTGTTCGGCGAGCAGTCGGTCGACCTGCTCGGCCGAGGCGGTCACCGCCGCCATGGCCCCGGCGTCGAAGTCCGGGTCGGCCGGCGGTGCCATCGCCGCGCCGCGAGCCCGGGCCAGCGCGAAGTACGTGTCGTCGTCGAGCGCCCCGGCGGCCCAGAGCGCGGCCAGCTCGCCGAAGCTGTGCCCGAGGAACCCGTCGGCGGAGAAGCCGAGTTCGGTGAGATAGCGGTAGTGGCCGGCCGCGAGAGCGCCGATCGCGGGCTGGGCGTACTCGGTGCGGCGCAGTGCCGTGTCCTGGGCGGCGCGGGTCGCCTCGTCGAACGCGGGCGGGGGGAACGCGACCCGGGACAGCGGGAGTTCGCCTTCCCCGAAGGCGGCGTTGGCCCGGTCGAAGGCGGCCCGCAGCGGGGGCAGCGCGAGGACCGCCGTGCGGCCGGGCTCGACGTACTGGCTGCCCTGGCCCGCGAACAGCGCGCCGATCTTTCCGGTGGGGGCAGCCGAGCGGCGGAAGTAGACGCCCTTGGGGTGTGACCAGGACTCCGCCGTCGGCTCGGCCCGCAGCCGGTCGACGGCCAGGGCGCGCAGGCTCGCGAGTTCGGCGTCGGTGCGGGCGACGAGCGCGAGGCGCGGGTGGCCGTCCGGGGCGGGGGTCGTGGCCGGCGCGGCCCCGCCTTCCACGGCCCGCGACAGGCCATCTATGTCAGGTGCATGCCATATGTGTACCCGGTTCACAGGGAACAGCACCCGCAGGTCCTCGCCGTCTCCGTGCTCCTCCAGCACCAGGTGGAAGTTGGTGCCGCCGAAGCCGAACGAGGAGACGGCGGCCCGGCGCTCGGGGCGGCGCGGGTCGCGGATCCAGGGGCGGGTGCGCGCGCTGACGTAGAAGGGGCTGTCGGTCCAGTCGATCGCCGGGTTCGGCCGGTCCACGTTGATGGTCGGTGGGAGCAGCCTGTGGTGCAGGGCCAGCGACAGCTTGATCATCCCGGCCGCGCCGGCGGCCGCCTTGGTGTGGCCGATCTGCGACTTCACGCTGCCGACCGCGGCGAACTGCTTCTCCTCGACGCCCTCCGAGACCACCGCCGACAGCGCCGACAGCTCGACCGCCTCGCCGACCGCCGTGCCCGTGCCGTGTGCCTCGAACAGCTCGATGGAGTCGGGGGAGACGTCGGCGTCCTCGTACGCACGGCGCAGGGCGGCCATCTGGCCCTCCTTGCGTGGGGCGTAGATGGACTTGAAGCGGCCGTCGCTGGAGGAGCCGATGCCGCGCAGCACCGCGTAGACGCGGTTGCCGTCGCGCTCGGCGTCGGCGAGGCGGCGCAGCGCCAGCATGCCGATGCCCTCGCCGATGAGGGTGCCGTCGGCGTTCTCGTCGAACGGGCGGATGCGCCCGGACTTGGAGAAGGCCGGGGTCTTGCTGAAGCACAGGTACATGAAGATGGTGTTCTCGGCGTCGCAGCCGCCCACCAGCATGGTGTCCGAGCGGCGCTCCAGCAGATCGCTGACCGCGGCCTTCACCGCGCCGAGCGAGCTGGCGCAGGCCGCGTCGATCGTCATGTTGGTGCCGCCCAGGTCGAGGCGGTTGGCGATCCGGCCGGCCACCACGTTGCCCAGCATGCCGGGGAAGGAGTTCTCCTCCCAGGGTGCGAAGGCCAGCTTGAACTTCTCGGCGATAGCCTCCGCGTCCCGGTCGGACAGGCCGCAGGACCGCACGACCTCCTTCAGGACGGGTGTCTGGAGCCGGGCCGAGAGCGGCTGGGTGAGCTGGTTTGCGCCGGTCACGCCGAGCACCACACCGGTGCGCGCGGCGTCGTACCACTCCTGGTCGGCGCCCGCGTCCTTGAGCACGTCGCGCGCCACGACCAGGCTCAACAACTGGAGCACGTCGGTGACTTCGAGGGTGTTCGGGGGCAGGCCGAACTCGAGCGGGTTGAAGGGGACCGCCGGGATGAAGCCGCCGCGCCGGGAGTAGGTCTTGTCGGGCGCGGCGGGGTCGGAGTCGTAGTGCTCCGAGATGTCCCAGTGGGTCGCGGGGACGTCCTCGATGCAGTCGGCGGCGGACACCACGTTTGCCCAGAACTCGCGCAGATCACGCGACTTGGGGTACAGGGCGGACAGGCCGACGATCGCGATGGGATCCCGGGCCAGCCGGCGATCGAGGTCGGACGGGTGCGAAGCGTTCACGGCGAGGCTCTCTTGGTCGGACGGTGGAGCCGGTGGGGGACGGCCCAGGTCGGTTCGGGGCCCTACGGGTGACGCGCGACGGTGGTGGGGGCACGGCGGAACTGCCGGACGGCGTGCCACGGCCGGCGGTCAGCGGTCGTCAGGGGCCACGCGGAGGGGCGTGAACAGGTCAGCTCGCGTACAGCAACCGGGCGAGCACACCGAGGGAGTCGGGGCGGCCGAGCATCGTGTAGTGGTCGCCGGGGCACCGGTGCACGGTCAGCCCGTGCGGGGCGAGGGGCAACCAGCCGAGCGTGTCGTCGCCCGGGAGCAGGCTCCGCTCCGCCTTCACCAGCACCAACGGGAGCGGGGCGGGGGCGGGCCGGTAGGGCGCGGTGAGACGGTTGTTGCGCAGCAGACCGTCCACGTAGGTGTCGTAGAGCTTGCGCAGGCCGGGGAGCGGGGTGTCCGGGAGCAGGGTTCCGGCGGCGGTGGCGGCGTCCAGGACGACGGGGAGTCCGTCGTCGACGCCGCGTCCGGCGAGCGCGCCGGGAGTGAGCGGGACGGGGCGGTCGCGCTTGGCGCCGAGGTACATGGCGAACCAGCCCAGGAGCAGGGCGGGTTCGAGTGCGTCGTCGGGCTGCTTGTACGCGTCGGTGGGGGCGATGCTGTCGAGGAGCAGGAGGCGTTCGGGACGCCGGCCGGCGGGCAGCGCGTGCGCCATGGCCAGGGCCATGACTCCGCCGAAGGACCAGCCGGCGAGGGTGTACGGGTCGGCGGCCGGTTCCATGGCCGTCAGCAGGCGCTCGGCGAGGGCCTCCACGGTGGTGGCCGCTCTGCCTCCGGTGAGGGCTGCGTCGGCGTAGTCGGGGACCGCGCCCAGGTCCAGCACGGTCAGTCCGTCGCCCTCCGGGAGGGCTTCGGCCAGGCCTTCGTAGACCTGGGGGGCGAGCGCGCCGGGGTGGACTACGTAGACCGTGCGCCGGCCGGGCACGGCGGCCCTCAACGGGCGTGCGACCGGGGGCCGGGCGTTACGCGGCGGTCGCACGCTGCACGCTCTCCTCGGCCAGATACACCGCGAGGTCCTTGATCGTCGGGTGGTACCAGAGGGTCGTCGTGCTCAGCTCGAAGCCGAGCCAGTTCTCCAACTCGCCCGCCAGGATGAGGGCTTCGGTGGAGTCGAGGTCCAGCTCGTCGAAGTAGACCTCACGCGAGACCTCGGTGGTCGCCACGCCGAGGCGGTGGGCGATCTTCTCGATCAGCCATGCCTCGGCTTCGGGTGCGGTGACTGCAGGCATGATGCGACGTCCTTCCCTTCGGGCGCACCTCCGGCAGGGATCGCCGGAGGGCGGGTGAATGCTGGGCCGAGCACCGAACGGTCCGGCCGACGGCACGCCGACGGCGTCTCGCGGCCTGCGCCGTCGGGACCGACCGGATCTGTCGGCCGGTCTACGGGGCAGAGGCCGTGACAAGGAGACCGGAAGGCCGGACCGGCCGGTAAACATGAGGACTTCGGGCGGTGGGCTGCTTTCTGGCGAACGCCGTGTGCGCGGCGATCAAATCTGGTCAGTGGTACGTCGGTCGTCCGGTGCTGCTGATTGGTGCGGACCTGCGACTCCGCAGGTGTGGGGGGTACTTCGGAGTGGCCGCCCGAAGCACGTAGGCCAAGTCTTGCCAGTCTTCGGAATCTTGATCAACCGGTCTTCCGAAGAGTGGAAAGAATTCGAGGTTTACGGGCGTAGACGTGAAGGAGAACGTGTGGAGGAAATCGGTGACCGACAGGTGAAGCAGCGGTCCCGCCGGCCTCATTGAGGCTGATGTCCCACCTTTGCCGCGCGCCGGAACGCACCGGGTGTCATATGCACGCGACGCGTGAAGAACTTGCCGAAGTTGGTCACTTCGGAGAATCCGAGCTGCCGTGCGATGGCGCTGATCGGCAGCTCGGAGTGGGCGAGGAGGCGGCGCGCCTCCAGGGCCACCCGGGCGTCGACGATGTCCTTGGTGGAGGTGCCGGCGACCTCGCGGCAGGCCCGGGCAAGGGCGCGCGTGCTGCAGTTGAGGGCGGCCGCGTAGTCCTCGACCAGCCGGCTGGAGCGGAAGGAGCGGTCCAGCTCGCGGCGGAAACGCAGGAACAGATCGCCGTTGTCGCCGCTGAATGTCGTCGCGTGGGCCTGGGCGTGCGCGTGGCGCTGGCGGCACACCTGGTCCACGTGCAGCAGGACGACGGCGAGCAGATGCTTGAGCAGTTCCTCGCCCAGTCCCTGGTCGGGCCGCTCGTACTCCTCCTGAAGGAGACTCAGAACCCTTTGGAACGCGGGGAGTTCGCCTTCCCGGAGCTGCCAGTGCGAGGGGCGCAGGACGTCGTCTATGAAAGCCATGTGGGCGCCCGTCTGCAGCGGGAACGCCTTGGTGAACATGATGATGTCGGCGTCCATGTCCCCGTCGGGGAGGAACTGGATCACCTGGTTGGGCCGGGTCCACACCAGGGTTCCGGGGTGGCACTCGAAGGGTGTGGAGTCGATCGAGTAGGTCCCCGTGCCCTCCCTGACCAGCATGATCTGATGGAACTCGAGCCGGTGCGGGGTGGCGAGGAAGCCGCGGGAGGCGTGTGTGAACAGTTTGTGAAGAGTTGCCAGTGCAATGCCGAGGCCGGCCCGGCAGACGGGTCTGTAGGACACCACGGGGATCGGTAACGATGCGAAATCGACCATGAGCGTTCCGGAATCGACCTTTCACTGGCCACTTGAGGGTTCAATGATAGATCCGGTCGCCCGATGCCAGATCACTCCTGGTGCATGCACGTGCACGGCTATAGGTGCGCACGTGTCAGCGCGCCCTCCCCATGACCTGAAGGTGAAGGGACTCTGAACGGGATGACCACTCCCCACGCCGCCACTCCGGAACGCTCAGTCGTCGACCGGACGCTCAGCATCCTCGGCACCTTCGACCGGGACAACCGGACCCTGACGCTCAGCGACATCAGTCGTCGGTCGGGGCTGCCCGTCGCCACCGTTCACCGCATCGTCAACAAACTCCACGGCTGGGGCGCCCTCGAACGGTGCGCGGACGGCGGATACAGCATCGGTCTGCGCCTGTGGGAGACGGCCGTCCTGGCGCCGCGCTCCTCCGCGGTGGCCGAGGCGGCGCAGCCGTACCTCGTCGCCCTGCACACCCGGACCACGGCCGCGGCGACCGTCGCCATCCTGGACGGCAGGGAAAGCGTCTGCCTGTCCTTCGTCTCCAGCGAAGCGGAACAGGAGGCATTGCACGGCGATCCCGGCCGTCGCGTTCCCTTGCACGCCACCGCGGTGGGACTGGTCCTGCTCGCCAACGCGCCCGGCGCGGTGCAGAACGAGGTGTGCTCCGCCCCGCTGCGCGCCTTCACCCCCGCCACGATCACCGACGGCGCCCAGCTCAAGCGCTGCCTCGCCAAGGTCCGCCGGGACGGCCACGCGGTCGTCCACCACGCGCTGGCCGAGGGCCGGGGCGGGTTCGCGGTCCCGGTGCGCGACAGCCGCGGCGTGGTCGTGGCCGCCGTGGGAGTGATCGGCGCCGTCGAGGTCGTTCAGCCGGCGCGCGTGGCACCCCATGTGTGCGCCGCCGCCGCGATGATCCAACGCTGCGTCCGCGGCGAGGGCTGGCGCGCCGCGGAGGTCGGCGCGTGAGCTGAGCGCGAGCGGGCCGGGGATCCGGTCCAGAGGTCCCCCGGCCGCCCGCCCCGCGGATCGTGAGCGATCGCGCCCGACCCCGGCGGATCCACCCCGGTGGATCCACCTGCGGATCCTCCCCGCCGATCCACCCCCGAGGGGATTGATCCCGCCACGGTCGGGTACGCGAGGTCGGACCGCCGCTACTAGGGGAGCTGCCATGGAGACGCCCGCATACGACCGCACCGACAACCCCGGCGCGCTGGCGCTGGACGCGCTGGCCCGGGACACCGAGGACACGGCGGCACTGGACGCACTCGCGCACTGCGACGTCCTTGTGCCCGTGCCCGACGACGCGACCGACGAGGACGTCACCGACCCGACCACCGTCGCCCTGCCCGTCCTCGAACAGGTCGGGGGCGCTCCCGTGGTGCCGGTGTTCACCTCCGAGCCCGAGCTGGCGGACCTGCTGCCGCAGGTCGCCCGCTACCGCCTGGTCCCGCTCGGCGCACTCGCCGCGCAGTGGCCGACCGGAGAGCTGTCCCTGTGCATCGACGCAGCCGGCGCCCACCCACTGACCCTCACCTCGGAGGGCGTACGCACTCTGCTCGTCCGCTAGGTGTATCGAGCTAGTGCCGCGGCAGGCAACGTTTGCCCGTCAAGGAGCGGCGTCCGGTGCGTGCTCTCGGTGTGCCGGCCGGAAGTCCTCGTACTGGACGTACT
>NZ_JBFAKW010000087.1:0-39994 GCF_040655955.1 Streptomyces sp. NPDC050263
GCCCGGCCCAAGAGGGGCCGGGCTTCGTGCGTCCGGGCGGTGTGCGTTCCGCCCGGCACTACTCGGTGCGCAGGGCCGTGGCCGTACGGGCCCTGGCCGCCCAGCCGGCCGGGATCAGCGCGCCCAGCATCGCGAGCACGACGCCGCCCAGCCCCAGCAGGAGCAGCTGCCCCGGCCCGTACACATCGAGGACCGGCGACGGCAGAGCGGTGCCCACGGCGCGCCCCATGACCGGCATGACGATGCGGTGCAGCGCGTACCCCACCGGCACGCCCAGCAGCCCGCCGATCACGCCGATCGCGGTCACCGAGGCGAGCACCAGGCTCACGGTCTGCCGCGGCGACATGCCGATCGCCTTGCAGACGCCCAGGTCGTGGACGCGTTCCCGGGTGTCCAGGATGAGGGAGTTGAGCACGCCGAGGCCGGCCACGGAGACCAGCATGAGGGTGAGCAGCACCGCCATCGCGTCCATGATGAGGATGACGCCCTTCTGCTCCGAGGGCGGCACGGTCGTGGCGTCGCCGCCCAGCGGCTGCACCACCGCCGCGAGCTTCTGGGCGAACTCGTCGGCCGAGACGCCGGGTTTCACCTCGGCGAAGAACGAACTGGGCTCGGCCGACGGGAAGTTGGCCATGTCCGCGTGGATCTCCAGCTCATTGCCCGAGGTGTCGAAGGACTCACCCACGATCCGCAGGTCGGCGGTCTCCTTCTCGTAGGTCATCCGCACCGTGTCACCGACCTTGGGCTGGTCCGTTCCAGGAAGCGCGAGGGCACCACGACCTGACCCTTGCCGGTGATCCAGTGCCCGGAGAGCATCTCGTAGCTGCCGGAGCGCGAATCGCCTTCGTACAGGCTGGCCTGGACCGAGCCGGAGATCCCGGCCACGGCGACCTCGGTCTGGAGTCTGCCGTAGTACGACGCCAGCCCCGCCTCGGACTTGAGGGCGGCCCGCACCTTCGCCGGGTCGGCGACCTTGGGCGTGGACGCACCGGCCGCGCTGCTGCTGACGGGAGACGGGCTCGCCACGTCCTCCTCCGCAGGAGGCGGCGGCGGAGGAGGAGCGAGGTCGTCCAGCTTGACCGTCGTGACCGTGACCGCGGCACGGCTCTCGGGATCCTGCGAGGCGCCGACCGCGCTCAGGGACGAGGTCAGTCCCACCGCGAAGGTCGCCGCGACCGTGCCGAACGCCACCGCGAGCAGCATCGCGAGGGCACGCACCGGATGCGTGAAGGGGGTGGCGAGGCCGTAGGTCACCGGCCGCGGCAGGGGCAGCCGTCCCATCGCCCGGTGCGCCCACTGCCCGCGCCCCGTGCGCGGTGCCCGGCCGACCGCGATGGCCTCGACCGTCCGCAGCCGGCCGGCCCGCAGTGCCGGAATCAGCGCCGCGAGCCCCACGACGAGCAGTGCGGCGGCGGGCACCGCGACATCCACCCACCAGGCCACCGACAGCGAGACGGTGCCGTACACCGACTCCGTGTCCGCCAGCAGCGGCACCGCCAGGAGGTTGCCCAGCACCACGCCCACGGCGATGCCGACACCGGCCGGAATCAGCGCCTGTGCCACATAGGCGCGGACGACCTCGCGCGGAGTGAAGCCGATGGCCTTGAGGATGCCGATCCTGCGCAGGCTGGTGCCGACCGCACCGCTGATCACACTGCTGACGATGATCACCGACATCACGATGCCGAGCACACCGAAAGCCATCACGAACGGGACGGTCGCCGCCGCACCCTGATCCGCGGCGCGCTTGGTGTCCAGCCAGGACTGTGTACCCAGCAGCGCCCCGGACTTCACGGAGGCGGCGAGCTTCGCCCGGTCGGCGAGGATCTGCTCCTTCGTGTCCGCGGAGTCGAAGCGGTAGAGCATCTGACTCGTGACGGGGTTGCCCTGCGAAGCCAGCGCGTCGACCTGCGCCGCGGTCGCCCAGGCGTCGGCGGACTTGCCGGCCGACACGGCGAAGCCGACGATCGAGAGCTTCGGGGCGTCGGCGGCGTCCGACGCCTTGAGGGTGGAGCCGATCTCGGCGGAGGGGCCCTCGAAGGACGCGTCGAGCACGATCTCGCCCGGCTTCTGCGCCCACCGGCCGGACTTCAGTTCCACGCGGTCCACGTCACCGTCCGGACCGGACCGCCCGACGAGGGTCAGCGAGGGCAGGGGGAAGTCCGTCTCGTCCACCGGGCGGAACGCCGTGGACGGGTACGGCCCCGCGCTCGCCGTGACGCCGGCCAGCTTCCCGGTCTCCGCCAGCTGCGCCGCCGTCGCCTTGGCCGGATCGAACTGTGCGGTGATGTGCGCGCCCTGCTGCTTCTTGAAGGCGTGGTCGAAGGGGGCGGCCGCGGCGACCATGAGCGCCCCGGCGACCACGGCCGAAGCCACGGCCATCATCGTGGCCACGGCGATCACCAGTGTCTGCACCCGCCACAGCCGACGTCGGGACCGGGGCCCCGGCTCCGCCCTCGCCGCCCGACGACGGTCAGGTCCCCGTGGCGGAAGAACCCTCCTCCGTGCCCTGGGCGTTGGTCGTCCTGTCGACGCTGCCGCTGGCGCTCCGGCGCCGGTATCCGCTGGCCATGTTCGTGACGGTGCTGGGCGCTGCCCTGGCCATCGGCGGCTCCGCCTCCTGGACCACCGTCCTGGCCTGTGTCATCAGTGCCTACAGTGCCATCGTGTACAGCCGTTACCGGACCATGGCGATCGCCGTGCTGGTGATGGCCGCCGCGCTGTCCGGCATCGTTTTCCGCAACGCCGACCCTCTGCTCCCGGGATGGTCCAGTCCGGGACTCGTGCTGCTGGTCGCCGGGATGCTGGCCAGCCTCGTCCGCTTCCTGGATCTGCGGCTGTCGTCCAGCCGGGACGAGGTCACCGAACTGCAGGAGGCTCAGGAGGAGGCCATGCGCCGGGCCGTCGCGGAGGAGCGTGCCCGCATTGCCGCCGAACTGCACGACGTCGTGACCCACAATGTGAGCGTGATGGTGATCCAGGCAGGCGCGGCCCGCAAAGTGATGGACGTGGAGCCCGAGCAGGCCAAGGAGGCGTTGGTGGCCGTCGAGGCGGGCGGTCGGGCCGCCATGGCCGAACTGCGCCACGTGATGGGCCTGTTGGCAGCCCCGGACCACGAGAGGCCCGACGGCCTGGAGCCCCAGCCCGGGCTCGCGCAGCTCGACGCGCTGGTCGCACGGGTGCGCGCCGCCGGGACGCCCGTGAGCGTCGGGGTGTCGCTGCCGCCGGATCCGCTGCCGCCGGGGGTGGACCTGGCGGCGTACCGCGTCGTGCAGGAGGCGCTGACCAACACGATCAAACACGCACGGGGCGCGGAGGCGTCCGCCGCCATCGGCTACACCGGCGACTGTCTGGAGATCGAGGTCACGGACACCGGCGGCGACAGGAACGCCCCGCCGGTGGAGAGCAACGGCCGTGGCCACATGGGGCTGCGCGAGCGGTTGGCCGTCTACAAGGGCGAGCTGACGGCCGGACCGACCAACGCCGGCGGCTACCAGGTCACGGCTCGAATCCCGCGGAGCACCGTATGAGCACGAACATGAGCGCCGACACGGACCGGTCGCCGCTGCGCGCCGTCATCGCCGACGACCCGAGAAGGACGTCGGACACACCGCCTTCCCCGCCGCCGCCTGCCCGCCCGATGCTCTCCACGAGCTGGGGCAACGCGGTTGCCACGGCACGCTTCAGGCGTCGTAGGTGTGGAAGCCGCGGCCGCTCTTGCGGCCGAGGTGGCCTGCCGCGACCATGCGGCGCAGGAGGGCGGGCGGTGCGTACAGCGGCTCCTTGAACTCGTCGTACATCGACTCGGCCACGGCCTGGGCGGTGTCGAGGCCGATGAGGTCGAGCAGGCGCAATGGCCCCATGGGGTGGGCGCATCCGAGTTCCATGCCCCGGTCGATGTCTTCCGGCCGTGCCGAGCCCGACTCCACCATCCGTACCGCGCTGAGCAGGTAGGGCACGAGGAGGGCGTTGACGACGAAGCCGGAACGGTCGGGCGCCTCGATGGCCTGCTTGCCCAACTGCTCGGCGAAGCCGCGGGTGCGCCGCACGGTGTCCGCGCCGGTGAGGAGGGTGGGAATGAGCTCGACCAACCGCTGCACGGGCACGGGGTTGAAGAAGTGCATGCCGATGACCTGCGCGGGCCGCTCGGTGACGACGGCGAGATCGACGATGGGGATCGAGGAGGTGTTGGTGGCCAGGACCGCCGCAGGGTCTTCGACCGCCTTGTCCAGGCTGCGCAGGACCTCGGTCTTGATCTCGCGGTTCTCGGCGACGGCCTCGACGACGAACTGGCGGTCGGCCATGTCGCTGAGGTCGTGGGTGAAGGAAAGCCCGGCGAGGGCCCGGTCCCGCTGCTCCTCGCTGAGCTTGTCACGTCGTACGCCTCGGTCGAGGGAGGCGGTGATCCGGCGGCGGCCTGCCTCGAGCGCGTCCGGCGTGGCCTCGGCGACTCGGACGTCGATGCCGCTGAGGGCGCAGACTTCGGCGATGCCGGAGCCCATGAGGCCGCAGCCGACGACGCCGAGACGGGTAACGGGATCCATGTGAGGTGTCCTATCCGATGAGTCGCTGCGGGGTGCCGTCACAGATCGAGGACCAGGCGAGGCCCGCACGAGCGGGAGACGCAGATGAGCATGGTGTCGCCGGCGGCCCGCTCGTCCTCGGTCAGCAGCGAGTCGCGGTGGTCGGGCCTGCCGTCGAGCACGTCGGTCTCGCAGGTGCCGCACGTGCCTTCCCGGCAGGAGAAGTCGACCGCGACGCCTGCCTCCTCCACGGTTTCGAGCACCGAACGGTCCGCAGGCACGGTGAGAGTGAGCCCGGAACGGGCGAGCTCCACCTCGAAGGCCCCGGCCGGGCCGGTTTCGGCCCTCTGTATCGGGGCGAACCGTTCGACGCCCAGGGTGCCGGCCGGCCAGCCCGCACACTGCTCCCGCACCGCCCGCAGCAGGGGTTCGGGACCGCAGGCGTGCACCAGGGTGCCCTCCTCGGGCACGCCGAGGTGGGCGGCGAGGTCCAGCAGGCCGAACTCGTCCTGTGGGCGGACGAGTACCCGGTCCCCGTGCGGGGCGAGACGGTCCAGGAACGCCATGGAGGTGCGGGTGCGGCCGCCGTACAGCAGCCGCCAGTCTGCCCCCGCGACCTCGGCGGCCTCCACCATGGGAAGGATGGGCGTGATACCGACGCCGCCGGCGATGAACAGCTGGCGTGCGGCGGGCCGCAGCGGGAAGTTGTTGCGCGGTCCGCGGACCCGCACGGTGGCGCCCTCGCGCAGATGGTCGTGGACGTACGCGGAGCCGCCGCGGCCCTGCGGCTCGCGCAGCACGGCGATCTGCCAGGCCTCGCGTTCGGCCGGGTCTCCGCACAGGGAGTACTGACGGATCAGATCGCCGTCGTCGCCGCGTTCGCCGTCCAGGAGTACGTCGATGTGGGAGCCCGGTGTCCAGGTGGGGAACATCCCGCCGTCGGGGCGGCGCAGGGTGAGGGAGACGACGTCGTCGGCGGCGAGGGTACGGGCCGTCACGACAAGGGTCGTGTCGACCGGGGGCAGTGGGTCGTTCATGGTGGTTCGGCTCCGGGGTTCAGGCCTGCGTCGGTACGTGCAGCAACAGTGCGTCGCCCTGGCCGCCGCCCCCGCACAGGGCCGCCGCTCCGCTGCCGCCTCCGCGCCGCCGCAGTTCCGCCGCGAGAGTCAGCACCAGCCGGGCGCCGGTCATGCCGACCGGGTGCCCGAGCGCGATCGCTCCGCCGTTGACGTTCACCTTGTCCAAGGGAATGTCCAGCTCCCGTACGGAAGCCAGGGCCACTCCGGCGAACGCCTCGTTGATCTCGAACAGGTCCAGGTCGGCGGCCGTCAGCCGGCCGTCCCGGGACAGGGCGTCGCGGACCGCGCCGGCCGGCTGGACGAGCAGTGAGGGATCAGGGCCCGCGACCGTGCCGTAGGCGCCGATCTCGGCGAGCGGGGTCAGGCCCTCGCGCCGGGCGCGCTCCGGGCTCATCACGACGACGGCCGCGGCGCCGTCCGAGAGCTGTGAGGAGTTGCCCGCGGTGATGGTGCCGGCGCCCGAGAAGGCCGGCTTCAGGCGCCCCAGGCTCTCGGCGGTGCTCCCCGGCCGTACGCCCTCGTCGGTGTCGACCACCGTCTCGCCCCGGCGTCCGGCCACGGTGACGGGTGCGATCTCCTCGGACAGCGCGCCCGACTCCTGGGCGTGGGCGGCCCTTTGGTGGGACAGGGCGCTGTACTCGTCCTGTTCCTGCCGGGTCAGGGCGAACGGCTGCTGGTAGCGCTCGGTGGCCGCGCCCATGGAGACGCCGTCGAAGGCGCAGACGAGGGCGTCGCGGTCGAGGGCGTCCTCCGCCGCGACCGAACCGTACTTCCAGCCGGTGCGTGATCCGCGCAGCAGGTGCGGGGCGCCGGACATGGACTCCATGCCACCGGCGACGACCACTTCGTGGCGGCCGGAGGCGATCATGAGGTCGGCCAGGGCGATGGCGTGCAGACCGGACGGACAGAGCTTGTTGACGGTGCTCGCGGGGACGGAGAACGGGATGCCCGCGCGGACCGCGGCCTGCCGGGCCGAGTTGGGGCCGGCCCCGGCCTGCACGACATGGCCCATGACGACTGCTTCCACGGCCGCCGGGTCCAGGTGGACGGCGGCCAGGGCCGCGCCGACGGCGTGGGCGCCGAGGTCGACCGCGGACAGGGTGCTCAGGGCGCCCATCAGTTTGCCGATGGGTGTCCTGGCGCCGGCGACGATGACGGATCCGGGCATGGCCGGGACCTCCTGGGGTGTGGGACGGGGTCAGGCGACCGCGTCGACGGCACGTTCGGCGATCATGTGGGCCGTCTCGTTCACCGAGTGCGCGACGATCCGGCCGCCGGGCATGCGCCGCACCCGGCTGACGGACGTGTAGTCGGGGTGGAACCAGAACATCGTGGGCAGGCCGAGCACCGTCGCCAGGTAGGTGTTGGTGATGCCGCCGTGACACACGGCCGCGACCCGCCCGCCGGGATGGGCGTCGAGGATGGTGTCCATGGCCCGCACGGCACGCGCGCGAAAGGCGTCCCAGTCCAGGTCGGGCACGAAGTCCTCGTAGCGTCCCTCGGCGAGCGCCGCCGCCCGGGGATCGGCCGCGCCGATCTGTTCCGGTGGCGTGTAGGGCTGGGACACGTCCGTGTCCCACTCGCGCAGGTCGTCCAGGACGGTGGCGGTCATGCCGGTGAGCCGTTCCAGAGGCGCCACCGTCTCGCGGGCCCGCCGCAGCGGGCTGACGTACAGGGCGTCGAGGTCCTCGGGTCCGAGCCAGGCGGCGAGGCGCTCGGCCTGAGCGGCGCCCTCCGGTGACAGCCCCGGGTCGAACACGCCCGCCAGGGGGAGGCCGTGCCGGATGAGAAGGAGTTCGGTCATGGGTGATCCTTCGTACTTCGTACGCGTGAGGACGGGCGGGTGGGTCGGCTCAGCCGGCGATGGTCCGTTCCGAGCTCCAGTAGGGGCGGCGCATCGCGCGTTTGTCGAGCTTGCCCATCGCGTTGCGCAGGAGCTCGGGAACGAACTCGTACGACTTCGGGCACTTGGGCGCGGCGAGGCGCTCGCGGCAGAACCGGTCCAGATCGTCGGCCGGCGGCTCGTCCCCCGCCACCACGATCAGCGCCCGCAGCGACTCGCCGAAGTCCGGGTCGGGCACGCCGACGACCGCGACCTCGGAGACCGCCGGGTGCTGCCGCAGGACCGCCTCGCTCTCGGCCGGGTAGAGGTTGACCCCGCCGGAGACCACGACGTCCGCGGCCCGGTCGGTGATGAAGATGTAGCCGTCTGCGTCGACGTAGCCGATGTCGCCGAGCGTGAAGACGCCGGGGGAGAGATAGGCGGCCTTGGTCTTGTCCGGGTCCGCGTGGTAGCGGACACCCTGGTCGTCGGGTGCCCGGAAGGCCAGCAGCCCGCGTTCGCCGGACGACAGTCGCCGGCCGGCGTCATCGGTGACCAGGACCTCGAACGGGGGCCTGACGCGCCCGACCGAACCCGGGTGCGCCAGCCACTCGTCGCTGCTGATGCGGGCCACGGTGCCCGCTTCGCTGGCGCCGTACGACTCGGTCAGTACCGGACCGAACCAGTCGATCATGGCTCGCTTCACGTCCGGCGGACACGCGGAGCCCGTGTGGGAGACCTGCCGCAGGCTGGAGACGTCGTACCGGGCGCGGACCTCTTCCGGCAGGGCGAGCAGCCGTTGGAAGTGGGTGGGCACCATCACCGTCGAGGAGACCCGCCACTTCTGCACACGGCTGAGGAACGTCGCCCCGTCGTATCTGCCGAGGACGATCACCGGTTGACCGGCCGCCAGGTGCCGCAGTGAGGTCAGTGGCGCGTTGTGCTGCAGGGGCCCGCACACCAGATGCGGTCCCGCCGGGAATCCGGGTCGGGCGGACATCGCGGCGAGGTAGGCCGCGCTGTCGGCGATCGGGCCGCTCACCCAGCGCACCTCGGTGCCACGCGCCCGTCCGGTGGTTCCCGAGGTGTAGACGAGCGGAGGCCGGGCGGGCCGGTCCGTCGGGACGGTGCGCCCGGCGGGCGCCGCCGCCAGCCACAGCTCCCAGTCGAAGGCGTGCCCGATCGCCGGGGTTCCGTGGACGACCAGTGGCAGGCCCAGTTCCCGGGCCGCGTCGATGGCGGCGCCCGCGCCCACGGGTCCTGCGACGATCCCGGTCACGCCCGCGTCGATGATCTGGTCGACGAGCTCGCCCGACGTGAGGTTCCGGGACGTGGCCACGGTGCCCACTCCGGCCCGCAGGCCTGCCAGATGGGCCACCAGCGTCGGGATCGCGTTGTCGCCGAGGACGGCGACCCGGTCGTCGGGGCCGGGCGCGAACTCCAGCAGCCGTGTCGCCGCCCGCGCCACCTGGTCGGCGAGGCCGGACCAGGACAGCACGTCCAGGTCGTCCGCCAAGGCGGGTTCGTCGGGTGTCTCCTGGGCGCGACGGTCGAGTGGCAGCAGCGACATGGCTCCTCCGGCGGCTCCTCGGCCTCTCCCGATTCGAGGGGAGAGGTGATGCGGAGACTGTAGCGTTTATCAAGAAAGTACGGAACACTCTGACCCCAAGCGGAGGTGTTACCGCATGTTTCATGGGTCGCGGAGACCCACTTCCCATCCCCGTTACTGAACCTTTCATCTGGTAAGTGCCCGAGGAGGAGCCATGTCCCAGCCCGATCCGGACGCATGGCGCAGGCAGGTCCGGCGATGGCTGGCCACCGTGCTCGAACCGGCGCGGGCGCCGGAGTCCGTCGGAGAGGCCGCCGATCTCGCCGTGTTCCACAACCTCCCCGAGGACGAGGAACGCCGGCTGCTGGAGCGCTGCCGTGCCTATCAGCGGGCCCGCTTCGACGCCGGCTACCAGGCGCTGACCCTCCCTGCGGACAAGGGCGGAGCGGGCCTGACCGCCGCCCACGTGGCCGTCTTCGCACAGGAGGAGTCCGCTTTCGAGGTGCCGCCGTCCACCGAGCTGATCAGCGTCACCGTGCGCCTGGTCGCGATGGCCGTCTCTCTGTTCGGGACCGCCGAGCAACTCCACGACCACGCACGCGCGTTCCTGCGCACCGACCTGCTGGCCTGCCAGCTCTTCAGCGAGCCCGGCGCCGGGTCCGACCTCGCGGCCCTGCGCACCCGCGCCCGGCAGGAGGACGGGGGAGAGTGGGTGATCGACGGTCAGAAGGTGTGGACCTCGGGAGCACAGTTCGCCGACTACGGTCTGCTGCTCGCCCGTACCGACCCCGACGTCGTCAAACAGGCCGGCATCACCGCCTTCCTGGTCCCGATGGACGCCACCGGAGTGGAGGTGCGCCCCATCCGGCAGATGAGCGGCGGCGCCTCCTTCAACGAGGTGTTCCTCAGCGGCGTCCGCGTCCCCGACCGACTCCGGATCGGGCGCCCGGGCCAGGGCTGGGAGGTCGCCACCACCACCCTCGCCTTCGAACGGACCGCCTCCGGCAGCGGCAACCGCCGCAAGGGCGGCACCTTCACGGACGTCCTCGCGCTCGCCCGCTCCCTCGGCCGCACCTCGGACCCGCTGGTCCGTCAGCGCCTGGCCGACCTGTACATACGTGCCGCCCTGCGCGCGGCCACCGTGGACCGTGTCGCCAGGACGAGCGCCGCCGGCGGACGGCCGGGGCCCGAGGCGTCGTTGACCAAGCTCATGGCCTCCGACCTGCTCACCCGCACGGGACAGGCCGCCGCCGAGCTGATGGGGGCGCGGATCAGCGCCGACACCGGGGAACCGGGCACCTTCGCCTGGACCCGGCATCTGCTCGGCGCACCCGGCTACCGGCTGGCCGGAGGCACCGATCAGATCCAGCGCAACCTGATCGGCGAGCGCGTGCTGAAGCTGCCGTCGGAGCCGCGGGCGGACCGGGCGCCCTTCTCGCGGCTTCCCGGCAACTGACGGCCTCCCCGCCCACCGAACGACCGCGACCGTTTTCGGCAATCACAAAGGAGTGACCTCGATGGATCTGGGACTGACAGGCGCGAAGGCACTGGTGACCGGTGCGAGCCGGGGCATCGGCCGGGCGATCGCCGCGACGCTGGCGGCCGAGGGCTGCGCACTGGCCCTGTGCGCCCGGGGCGAAGAGGGGCTGGCCAAGGCAGCTGCCGAACTGCGGGCCGAGGGGGCCACCGTGTTCGCGGAACCGGTCGACGTCACCGACCCGGCCGCCCTCGCGGACTTCGTGCAGCGGGCGGCCGGTGAACTCGGCGGCCTGGACCTGCTGGTGTCCAACGTGTCGGCGGGCAACGTGAAGGGCCCCGAGTCCTGGGAGGCCAGCCTGCGCGGCGACCTGATCCCGTTCGCGGGACTCGTAGCGGCGGCCCTTCCGTATCTGGAGGCCTCCGACCGGGCCGCCGTCGTGGCCATCGGCACCACCAACGCCTCCGACACCGCGCGCCCGGCCGGAGCGAACTCGTACTCCGCGCTCAAGGCGGCCGTCGTCCAGCACGCCTCGGCCCTCGCACACGCCCTCGCGCCGAAGGGCATCCGCGTCAACACCGTCTCGCCCGGCCCGATCGACTTCCCCGGCGGCGCCTGGGAGACCATCCGCACCAGCCGCCCGGAGGTGTACGAGGAGGTGCTCGCCAAGCTGCCGATCGGCCGCTACGGCACCGCGGAGGACGTGGCCGCGGCGGTGGCGTTCCTGCTCGGGCGGACCGGCTCCTTCTGCGTCGGGGTCAACCTCGTGGTGGACGGCGGGCTGCTGACCCGCGTCCAGTACTGAGCCGTGGCGGGCCCGGCAGGCCGCCTGGACGCCGTACTGGTCTGCGGCGGCCGGTGGCACGACTTCGACCACGCGCGGCTGCGGCTGCTGGAGCTGCTCGGTGAGCATCCGCGGGTGCGCACCACGGTGTACCAGGACTACGACTGCGTGGCCGCCCTCGACAAGGCCGATCTGTTGGTCACCTACACCTGCGACGTCCGGCCCCGCCCGGCGCAACGGGCCGCACTGGCACGGTTCGTCGAGCGGGGCGGGCGCTGGCTCGCCCTGCACGGCACCAACGCGGTGATCGAGCCGTCGACGAGCGAGGGGCCACGGGTCTTCACGACTCCACGGCTCCTCGGGGAAGTGGCGAAGGTGCTCGGCAGCCAGTTCCTGGCCCACCCGCCGATCGAGCCGTACGAGGTGCTGGTGACCCGTCCCGGCCATCCGCTGGTCGCCGGGATCGGGCCGTTCACGGTCACCGACGAGCTGTACGTGTGCGAGCTGCACGGGGAGCTGGAGGTGCTGCTGCACGCCGAGTACACGGGGCCGTGCCGCGGCTTCGCCGAGGGCGACACGGCGGCCCTCGACAACGTGCCCCGACCGGTGCTGTACCTCAAGCGGCACGGACTCGGCGAGGTCTGCTGCTTCACCCTCGGCCACTGCCGGGGCCGCTACGACATGCAGGACCTCGGGGTGGACGACACGGGACGCGTGGACGTGGGGTCGTGGCGGACACCGGAGTTCCTGACAGTGCTCCGGCGCTGTGTGGAGCGGGGGGTGGTGGGTGTGCGAAACCCGGCAGGCGAGCGGGCCGGCGCCTGAGCGTGGAGCTCGGGCGCCGGCCCCGCACGGTGCGCGGCTCAGGCGTGCGGCAGCACCACCGCGCGGCCGTTGATGTCCCCGGCGTGCAGACGCTCGTACGCCTCGGGAGCCTGGTCCAGCGTGAAGGTCTCCACGTGGGCGGACACGGCACCCTGCCGCGCGAGCTCCAGGACCTCCATGAGCTCCGTCCGGCTGCCCCAGTAGGGGAAGGAGGCCGACACCTCGAACGGCAGCCCGCCCCCGAACCCGACGGCCAGCGTGCCCCCGCCGAGGCCGACGACGGTGACATCGCCCTCCACCGCCACCGACGCGGCGGCCACGGCCAGGGTCGCCTCGGCTCCGACGAAGTCCAGGACGACCTCCGCTCCCGTACCGCCGGTGAGTTCCCGGATCCGTGCCGCCGCCTCGCCGTCGGAGAGCAGTGCCTCGTGGGCGCCGACCTTGGCCGCCAGCTCCAGCTTCTCCTTGCTCACGTCGAGGGCGACCACTCGGGCCGGGGTCAGCGCGCGGAGCAGCTGCACGGCGAGATGCCCCAGACCGCCGACGCCGATCACCACCGCCGTGCTGCCGGGCAGCAGCTTCGGCAACGACCTGCGGATCGCGTGATACGGGGTCAGCCCGGCGTCGGTGAGGGGAGCGGCCTGGAGCGGGTCGACTCCGTTCAGCGGAACCAGGTGGCGGGGCGAGTCCACCAGCATGTACTCCGCGAGCGCACCGGGGAAGCCGAGCCCCGGCGGCAGGATGCCGAGCCCGGCGGCGTGCGGACAGCAGTTCTCCTTGCCCTCGGCGCACTTGTGGCAGCGCCCGCAGCCCCACGGGCCGTACACCGCCACCGCCTCGCCCTCCGCCAGGGCGCCGACACCGGCGCCCACCGCCGCCACGGTCCCCACTCCCTCGTGACCGAGCGTCATCGGCAGCGCGTAGGGGAACTGCTCCTCGGGCCAGCCCATCACCGCCAGATCGGAGTGACAGAGCCCTGCCGCCGTCACCTTCAACAGAACCTGACCCGGGCCGGGCTCGGGCACCGGCACCTCCACGACCTCGGGGGCATGCCCCACCCGCCGGTACTGAACAGCCTTCATCCTCAGACCTCCTTACCCGTAGTGATATCCGGTCGAGGCCCCGTCCGGCGGCGCAGAGCGGCGGGCAGGGCGATCCGGCCACCCGTGAGGACCAGCGCCACGATGAGGACCGAGCCGGTGAACAGGCTCGCGGCCCACTGCGCGCTGGTGGCTAGCCCGAGTCCCGTGATGCCCGTGCCGAGCAGCATGACCGCGAGGACCGTGCCCCAGGCGTTGAAGCGGCCCGCGCGCAACTGGGTCGCCCCGACGAAGGCGGCGGCGTAGGCCGACAGCAGGTACGGGGTGCCCGCGGTCGGCGATCCGGATCCGACCGAGGACGCGAAGACGACGCCGGCGAAACCGGAGAGCAGCGCGGAGGCCACCAGGGTCAGAAAGCGCAGCCGGTCGGTGCGCACCCCCTGCAGCCGGGCCGCGTCGGCGTTGAAACCGGTCGCGTACAACCGGCGCCCGGTGGCGGTGTGTTCCAGCAGGAACCAGATGGCGAGGGCGGCGAGCAGCAGATACAGCACCGGCAGGGTGAAGCCGCCCGCGTCCAGCTGGGCGATGCTCGCGAACGGCTTGGCGAGCAGCTGCACACCGGTGATCGAGCTGTCGTTGGTGACCATGGTGATCAGGGACTGGATCAGCGCGCCGGTGGCCAGGGTGGCGATGAACGAGTCGACGCGCAGGACCACGACCACGATGGCGTTGACCACCCCGACCAGCAGGGCCGCGGTCATCGCCAGGGCGATCGCGGCGAAGGGGCCGAGGCCCGTGGAGACCAGGAAGTGGGCGGTCAGCACGCTGGTGAGGGACATGGTGTAGGCGACCGACAGGTCGAAGACGCGGGCGGCCAGCGGCAGTACGACGCTGAGCGCCACCAGGCCCGCCACGGCGTTGCCGTTGAGCACCTGCTTGACCGTGATGGTGGTCGGGAACGTGTCCGGCGCCCACACGGAGAAGAGCACGACGATGACCAGCCACACGTACACGGCGCCGATGTTGCGGAACGACAGGGCCGCCGCCGCCCGTCGGACCGCTGTCCTCGGTACCACAACCGTGGATCTCTGCGGTGCGGCCGGCGGGACCTTTGCCGCTCGGGTCGGGGTGGACGTCATGTCACTCGGTTCCTTCCAGGGCACATGTCACTCGGTTCCTTCCATGGCGTGCACGAGCGCGGACTCGGTGATGTCCCGGCCGCTGATCTCCCGTGCGATCCGCCCGTCCCGCACCACCAGGACGCGGGTGCACAGCGCGAGCAGGTCCTGGGTGTCGGAGGAGGACACGATGACGCCCATGCCCTCGTCCGCCCGGTGCTCTATCAGGTCGTACAGCTGCAGCCGGGTGGCGATGTCCACGCCCGCCGTGGGCTCGCACAGCATCAGCACCGGCGGACGCTGGGCCAGGCAGCGGGCCATGACGACCTTCTGCTGGTTGCCGCCGCTCAGCGTGGTGATCCTGGCCCCGCGCCCGGCCGTACGCACGCCGACCCGTCGGATCCAGTCGTCCGCCAGGGCGGACTCGCGGTGTCGGCGCAGCCGCCCGGAACGGGCGCGCAGCCGGTCCAGGAGCGGCAGGGTGAGGTTCTCGCCGACCGAGAACCCGCCGATCACTCCCTCGCCGGCCCGGTCCGCCGGGACCAGGGGAAGGCCCAGGCCGTCTGCGTCACGCGCCTGGGTCCACCGCTCGGAGCGCTCCGGCAGCCGCAGCCTGCCGCTCACTCGCCCGGCATGGGCCCCGCAGACCGCGTACGGCACGAGCTCGTGACCGGAGCCGACCAGACCGGTGATGCCCAGGCGTTCGCCCCTGGCCAGGTCGAAGCCGACTCCCCGCAGCGGTCCGGCCCACAGGTCGCGGACCTCCAGCACGGGGTCGGCAGGGCCGGAAGGGCCGGAAGGAGGCGTGGGACGGGGATCGGTCTCCATCTCCTCGCCCGCCATCAGCGCCGCCAGCGAACGCGGAGTCAGCTCGGAGACCGGACGCGTGGCGATCCGGCGTCCGCCGCGGATCACGGTGACCCGGTCGGCGAGCGCGAAGATCTCGTCCATCCGGTGCGAGACGTACAGCACGCCGGCGCCGGCGTCGCGGACCTCCCGCACGATGTCGAAGAGCCGGGCCACCTCGCCGGGCGGCAGCACGGCGGTGGGCTCGTCGAGCACCAGGACGCCGCGACGGCCCTCCCAGCCCTGCAGCGCGGCGGCGATGGCCACCACCGTGCGCTGGACGGGGGTCGCCGTCGCCAGGGGCCGGCGTACGTCGATGCCGAGGCCGAACCGCTCGACGAGCGCGCTCGTCCGCCGCTCCATCTCCGGCCAGCGGATGTTGCCGAACGCCGTGCGGGCGAAGCCATGGTTGAGCGCGAGGTTGTCGATGGCGCTCAACTCGCCCACCAGCCCCAGCTCCTGGTGGACGAAGCGCAGCCGGTCGTGGCGGGAGGCCGTGACATGGCCGAGGTCGAAGGGCTCGCCGTCGAGTTCGGCCACCGCGCCCGGCTCGGCGTGGTGGTAGCCGGCGAGGATCTTGATGAGGGTGGACTTGCCGGAGCCGTTGGGTCCGATCAGGGCGTGGATCTCGCCCGGCGCGACCTCGAGATCGACGTCCCTGAGGGCCTGGGTGCCGCCGAATCTCTTCGACAGGGCGGCCACCCGCAGCACCGGCCCGGTCAACTCAGTCCCCACAGCGCCTTGAACTGCGCCTCGTAGTCCTCGACGAGCGGGAAGTCACCGATGGCCTTCGGGAGGTTGTCCTTGGTGATCAGCATGTTGGGCAGCACCGCCTTCTGGTCCACGTCCATGGACTGGCCGGTGAAGTGGCGGGCCAGCGCGTCGACCTGGAGCCACGCGGCCTCGTGCGAGTTCAGTGCCATCGCCGCGTCGCTGAGGCCGCTCTCGATGTACTGGTAGTTCTGCGCGTCACCGACGTTCACGGCGATGTGCCTGCCGGTGATGCCGGCGGTCTTCAACGCGGCCGGGACGCCCACGTTGAGCAGGCCCAGCGAGAAGACGACGTGGGTCACCTTCGGGTGCGAGCGGAGGTACGACACCACCCGGTCCGGCATGTCCTTGCCGATCGAGGTGATCGGCACGTCGACGGCGTCCAGCGCGCAGCCCTCGCACCACTCCTTGTACTTGGCCGCGAACGTGTCCTTGACGGGCTTGAGGATGGTGTAGGCGGGCAGGTCGAAGTAGACGGTGTCGGCCTGTCCGCCGCTGTCGGACACCACCCACGAGGCGAGCATCTCGCCCTGGACGGCGACGTCGTCGGGCCCGTTCTTGAGCAGGGAGACCCCGTCGCCCACCACGTCGTCGGCGTTCGACTGGACGACCGGGATACCCGCCGCCTTGAGCTTCGCCAGCTGCTTGGCGTACACCGCGCGTGGGAATCCGGAGGAGACGACCGCGTCCGGCTTGTCGCGCAGCGCCTGTTCGTAGGCGGACTGGACGGACTCGGGCGTGCCCTGGGTGGCGATCTGCTTCACCTTCCAGCCGAGCTGGTTGGCGCCCGCGGTGAAGAAGTTGGCCAGGTCCTGGCAGGACTGCACGCCGCACAGAATGAAGTCGATCGTCTTGTCCGAGGGGATCTTCTCGCCCACCGGTTCGGTGACCGGGATTCTGGCCGGGTGCTCGGAGTACTTCTTCACGACCTCGCGGGCCGCGATCAGGCCTGGGGAGTCCGAAGCAGCCGCCTTGGCCGAGTCGGCGGCCGGGGTCGTGTCGGTGCCGCACGCCGCCAGGGCGAGCAGGGCGCTGACGGGGACGATCGAGGTGAGAGCGCGGCGGACCGCGCGACGGGGTCTGGAACTCATCGTTGAGTACTCCCGTGGTGTGACGCCTGCGCTGCCGCGACCCGCGTCGCTCTCGCGTCCACGGCGGTCGGCTCCGGTCAGGCGGATCGGTTCAGGAACCTACGGAGAAACTTATGAGGCACTACAGCCTCAAGTGGGTCGGAGTGTGACATGCCCCAGCGGGCTTGGGGAGAGGGTCGCCGCAAAAAGTTCCAGGCTCACGGTCGAATCGCGTGGTGACCTCGGAAGGTGCGGGCTCGTTCGCCGGCCTGAGTGTTGCTCCCGGCCATGACTGGTAACTACACTCGCTATAAAGTTTCTGCCGGAGGAGAGATGATGGACGAAACGTCGGAGCCGGCCACTGCGCGGTGCCCCGGGCCCAGCGTCCAGGACTACCTCGACCAGGACAGCCGCCCGGTTCCCCCCGCCCTGAGGTACGAGCGGAACGACCACCTCGGCAGCGAGGACATCGACCACGCCCGCTTCACGTCCCGCGAGTGGGCCGAGCGCGAGATGCGGCAGGTCTGGCGGCGCGTCTGGCAGTTCGCCTGCCTGGAGAGCGAGATCCCCGAGGTCGGCGACCACGAGGTCTACGAGATCGGCGACGACTCGCTCATCGTCGTACGCACGGCCCCCGACGAGATCCGGGCGTACGTCAACGTGTGCCTGCACCGCGGACGCAAACTGCGCACCGGCGGCGGCAACGTCAGCGAGTTCCGCTGCTCGTTCCACGGCTTCGCCTGGAACCTCGACGGCACGATGCGGACCCCGCCGTGCGCCTGGGACTTCCCGCATGTCACCCCCGAGAAGTTCGCTCTTCCCGAGGCCCAGGTGGCCACCTGGCGTGGCTTCGTCTTCATCAACATGGACCCGTACGCCGAGTCCTTCGACAGTTACCGCGGCACCTTCGACGACTACTACATCTGGCCGCTGGAGAACCGCTACAAGTCGCTGCACATCGGCAAGGTGCTGCCCTGCAACTGGAAGGTCGCACAGGACGCGTTCATCGAGTCCTTCCACGTGATCGCCACGCACCCGCAGATGCTGCCGTGGCTGGCCGACGCCAATTCCCAGTACGACGTCATGGCGGACCAGCCCAACTGGAGCCGGATGATCAACATCCAGGGCGCGCCCAGCCCGCACGTGGCGGACTCCGTCACGGAGGAGGACGTCCTGGAGACGTTCTACGACTCGCGCGCGTTCTACGCCGCCGCCCAGGGCCGCGACCTGGTGATGCAGGAGGGCGACGAACTGCCGGCGATCCCGCCCGGCGGCACCGCCCGCCAGGTCCTCGCCGAGCGGATGCGCGCCCAGCTGGCGGCCACCTCGACGCAGGACTTCTCTCGGACCCCGGACACCGAACTGCTGGATGCCATCAACTACTTGCTGTTCCCCAACTTCAACCCCTGGGGCGGCGCCAAGTCGAACATCATCTACCGGTTCCGGCCCAACGGTCTCGACCCCGACTCCTGCACCGCCGAGATCATCTTCATGTCGTCCCCGAAGCAGCCCGGCGAGACGCCGCCCCCGGCGAAGATCCGCTGGGTGCCGGAGGACATGCTCTTCGCCGACATCCCCGAACTGGGTGTGCTCGGCCCCGTCTTCGACCAGGACTGCGAGAACCTGCCCTACGTCCAGCAGGGTCTGAAGGCGATGCGCAAGCCGGGCATCACCCTGGCCGACTACCAGGAGAGTCGCATCCGCCACTTCAACCGGACGCTCGACCGGTGGATGGACAAGTGACCCACCGGGTCGCGGTCAGACCCTCCGGCGTCGAGCTCGAAGTCCTCGACGGCGAGGACCTGTTCACCGCCGCCCGGCGGCTCGGCTACCGCTGGCCCACCGTCTGCGGCGGCAAGGGCACCTGCCGTACCTGCTTCGTCGAGGTCGAGGACGGAGCCGAGAACTGTTCTCCGGTGGACCCGCTGGAACGCGAGGGCATCGAGTCCTTGCGCAGGCCGGTGGACGGCCTGACCCGGCTCGCCTGCCGGCTCCGGGTCGAGGGTCCGGTGACCGTGACCAAGCGCGGCGTACGCCGCCGAGTGCAGGAGTGAGCCCCATGTCCAAGCAAGTGATCCACCCACTGACCGGGCATGTGTACCGGCTCACCGAGGACGGACTCGTCGAGGTGACCGATCCCAGGACGGGGGCCCGGGGCGTCTTCGACTTCCAGGCCCGGTGGCAGTCGGGCGAACTGCGCCACGCCGACCTCCAGATGGCCGGCTGGGTCGGACGCCTCGCTCAGCGGCGCATCAGCCGACAGCCGGAGGAGTGACCCCGTGACGCTCCGCACCACCCGGATGGTCTGTCTGGTGCGCCGACCCGACGGAGAACCGCTCCCCGGGGACTTCGCCGTCGAGGAACGCCCGCTGCCGCCCCTGGGGGAGGGGCAACTGCTCGTGCGCAACCTCTACATGAGCGTCGACCCGTCCATGCGCGGGCGCCTGGAGAGCACCGAGAAGCACTACACGCACAACTTCACCCCGGGCTCACCGCTCGACGGCCGGGCCCTCGGCGTCGTGGAGGAGAGCCGCTGTGTCTCGGTGCCGCCGGGCACGTACGTACGCCACCAGCTCGGCTGGCGGGAGCGGGCCGTCCTCGACGCGGCGGACACCGACGGCGCCGGTCGTATCGACCCCGGACTCGCGCCGCTGCCCACCTGGCTGGGTCTGCTCGGCCAGACCGGGTTCACCGCTTACGTGGGCCTGACCCGGATCGCTCAGCTGCGTCCGGGCGACGCCGTCCTCGTGTCGGCGGCGGCCGGGGCCGTCGGCACCGCCGCCGGCCAGTTCGCGCGTCTGCTGGGCGCGGACCGTGTCATCGGGACCGCCGGAGGGCCGGACAAGTGCGCCCTGCTGGTGAAGGAGTTCGGCTACGACGCCGCCGCCGACTACCGTGCCGAGCCGGTGCGCGACGCGCTGGCCCGGCTGGCGCCCGACGGCATCGACGTGTACTTCGACAACGTCGGCGGTGAGCAGCTCGCCGCCGCGCTGCACGCGCTGCGCACCGGTGGCCGGGTGGCGCTGTGCGGCATGATGTCGCAGTTCGGCGGCGACCGACGGTCCGCGGACATCAACCAGTTGATCCAGGCGGTCCTCAAGCGACTGACCCTGCGCGGTTTCATCGTCCGCGACCACGACGACCTGCGGCCGGAGTTCGAGCGGCGGGTCGCGGGCTGGCTCGCCGAGGGCCGGATCACCGCACGCGAGACGGTCGTGGACGGACTGGAGAACGCCGCGGGGGCACTGCTGTCCCTGCTCGGCGGCGGCAACGTCGGCAAGATGCTGGTCCGGCTGGACCATTCCCACTGAGACCGCTCGAAACGGCGCCCCCGGCGGGGGCGCCGTTTCTCAGCGTGTCTCTCAGCGCATGGGACGTGACGCGGCGACGGTGTGGGCCGTCAGGGAGACCCCGACCCGGGTCAGCCCCGCCACGGCCGCCCGGAAGTCCTTGATGTGCGGGGTGGTGAAGTGCTCGTCCAGGGCCTGCCGGGAGGTCCAGTGCTCGTACACCCGGATACGCCGCTCGTCGGTGGGGTCGGCGGTCATGGCGTAGTCCAGGCAGCCGGGTTCCTCCTCGCGGGTCCGCCGGCCCAGCTCGACGAGGGCCGTCAGCATCGTGCCGCGGTCGCCGGGTTCGTAGTCCATCCAGCCGGCGACGATGATTTCCTCAGCCACGGGTTTCCTTTCGCGATGGCCGGTCGTGCCCGCGGGCCCGTAGCTCCGGTGCAGACGGAGCGACGGGCCCGCGGCGTTCTCAGCTGCCGAGCGGCGCGGGGACACTGTCCACGGTGACCGTGCCCCCGTCGCCGTCGACCGTGATCAGCATGCCGTCCCGTAGCCGTCGGGTCCCGCCCTCGACGGAGATCACGGCCGGGATGCCCAGTTCACGGCAGACCACCACGGCGTGGCTGTTGAGCGCGCCCACGTCCACGACCGCCGCTCCGGCGACCAGGAACAGCGGGGTCCAGGCCGCGTCCGTGATCGGCGCGACCAGCACCTCGCCGGGCTCCAGCGCCTCGCACGAGGCCGGGTCGGTGACCACCCGCACTCTGCCGGTGTACGTGCCCTGGCTGCCGCCCACACCACCGAGCACATCCCCCTCGACGGCCGCCGGGGTCCGCTCCTCGGCGCGTCGCGGCCAGGAGTCGATCTCCGTCTGGGCGTCGTCGGCGACGAAGAACGGCGGCTCCAGGTCGTGCAGGCCCGCGTACTCCTCGAGCCGCTGCCCGATCACGGGGCCGAAGGACGCCGGGGCGGCGACATAGTCGTCGAGTTCGGTGTCCAGGAGCATCATCACGTCCTCGGGCCGGGCGAAGAGCCCCGCCTCGACGCCGCGGCGGCCGAGCTCCCGTACGGCCATACGGATCTCGTTGACGACGGTGACGCAGTTCGCCTTGGTGCGCTCGCGGGCCGGGATCCACACCTGGGAGGCGTGCATGCCGGCGTCGAACATGGGCTGCGTCTCCTCGGGCAGCGCGGCCCGGATCTCCCGCGCCGTCCGCTCACGCCCCTCGGCCAGCCGCTTCGCGCGGGCGGCCGGGGAATCGCCGTCGGGACTGTGCCGGATCCGGTCGACCAGGGCCAGCGCCTGGACGGGCGCCGCTTCCCACGACAGCGCGTGGATGTCCCACTCGTTGGGGCCGCGGTCGCCGGACTCCGCCAGGAACTCCTCGAAGGAGTCACGGAACGCCTTCACGTCCCCGGTCGCGGAGTCGAGCGCCTGCTCCACCGCGGCCGGACCCCGGTCGAACAGCGCGCTCAGCTCGGCCGAGGCCGCCACCTGGCGCGACAGCGTCCACAGCCCGGTCGAGGGGGAGGCGGAGTCGACGGCGCCGAGGCCGCCGATCAGGTCGAGCATGGCGCCGGGGCGGTCCACGCTCGCGCACAGCGGGCCGAGGATCGCCGGTCCGACGGACGCGGGCAGCGACGACTCGACGTGCCGCTGGAAGGTCGTCTCCACCTCGTCCAGCAACGACCGTGCGCGGGCCACCAGTTCGGCGTCGGACAGCTGCGTCAGGTCCGGTCGGGAACGGCGCAGGGCGCGCAGCCGCTCCCGGTCGGCGTCGGCCTGCGGAAAGCCGGCCTGGCCGAGCATCCGCTGCAGCGTCGCGCCCGCCCTGCCGGTGAGCTCCGCGTCCTGGTCGTCCGGGTGCGCCACGTACACCGGAGTGTCGGAGCGCTGACCGACGTACGCCGCGTCGATCTGGTCCGCCGTCTGGCCCATACGGATGCCGAACAGTCGCATGTGGGACAGGTTGAGGTAGAAGTGGCCGCCGAACATGCCGACGAACGGCGGTCGGGGGCCGGTCACCTCCTCCTCGCGGTAGATGCCGAACCCGACGAAGCCGTGCCGCCAGCCCACGAGGCCGCGCCCCCAGACCAGGGTCCAGCCCAGTGGGCTGGCGGGGTCCGGCAGGGTCTCGCCCGCGTTGGCGCGGGTGTAGTGCGGCAGCCGCTCACTGCGCTGCCAGTCCGTGATCCAGCTCTTCATGACCGAGATCTCCCGCTGTCCGTGCCCGTGCCCGTGTCTGCCCCTGCCCGTCCCGCGCCTACCACTGCGCCGTGCCGCCGTCGACGCTGATCAGCGCGCCGGTGATACCCGCGCCGGCGTCGCTCGCGAGCAGCGAGGCGACGGCCGCGACCTGCTCCACGGTGGTGATCTTCTTGGTGGCGGCGTGCTCGGCGAAGCGGCCGAGCCACTCCTCGTACGAGATGCCCTCGGCCTCCGCCGCGGCGGGACCCGCGGCCCGCATGAGGTCGGTGTCGACGGCCCCGGGGCAGATGGCGTTGCAGGTGATGCCTTGGGTGCCGTACTCGAAGGCGGTCGCCTTGGTCAGGCCGTGGATGGCGTGCTTGTTGGTGATGTAGTGGCTGATCGCGGGCTTGTTGGCCTGCTTGCCCTCCACCGACGAGATGTTGATGATGCGGCCCCAGCCGCTTTCCAGCATCTTCGGCAGCGCCCGGCGGGTGCCGTAGAAGTAGCCGTTGACGTTCAGGTTGAGGGCGTCGTGCCACGCCTCGTCGCTGAGCTGGTGGATCGGGGCGAAGCCGGAGCTGCCGCCGACGTTGTTGACCCAGATGTCGAGCCTGCCGAAGCGCTCGGCGGCGAAGTCGGCGAGGCCCTCGATGTCCTCCTGGCTGTTGGCGTCGCAGGGGTGGAAGACGGCCCGGTCCCCGGCGCCCATCTCCTCCAGGGCCTGCTTGCCCTTGATCTCGGAACGGCCGCTGACGACGACCGTGGCGCCGTCGGCCAGGAAGGCCTCGGCGATGGCGCGGCCGATACTGCGCGTGCTGCCCGTGATCACCGCGACACGTCCGTCGAGGCTGCCCGTAGCCACCATGGTGTTCTCCCGCGAGTGTTGTTGGTTGCTCACCTGGTGGCTCCGGGGGCTGCTGTGGCGCCCCTGTCCAGGTGCTGGTGAATGGTGCGGTGGAAGTGCTGGAGTCCGGGCTCGTTGCGTCCGAAGACGAATTCGGTCCCGTCGAGGGCCTTCAGGCCCTGCTGGACTCCGTAGGTGGTCGCGTAGTCCTCGTCGCGGACCACCTCGTGGAACCACTCGCCGAACCGGTCGGCGGCCTGGCGCTCTTCCTCGGTGACCGCCGGCTCCCGCAGCAGGATGATCTGCTGGGTCACCGACTCCGTCGCCGTGCGGGGGAGCACCAGGGAGACCGCGATCTTCTGACGCCAGCCGCCGGCGATCGCGAGGCCCGGGAAGAGCCAGTAGATGGGCCCGACACAGTCCCCGGGGTCGCGCTGGTCCGGCGGCAGTTCGACCGCCTGCGCGATGGGGCGCAGGGCCGGTGCGATGCGCTGGTGGGGGCCCCAGGTGTCGTGGGCCATCATGTTGGAGAGGTTCGTCTCGAACACCGTCTTCGGGTGCAGCGAGGCGAAGTGGTACGTCTCCAGGTACCCGTCGAGGGTGACCTTCCAGTTGGGACTGGTCAGCTCGCCGGTGGAGTAGTGGTGGCACTCGGCCAGCCGCATGCCCTCCAGCAGGGGCTGCAGATCGCCCAGCCAGCTGTCCAGGTCGGGCTCGGCCGCCGGGTCCAGCGAGACGAAGACGATCCCCGCGCGCTCCCCGGCCGGGAGCCTGATCAGGCTGCGGCCCTCGCGCGGCACCTGGCCGAAGGTCTTCTCGGCGTACACGCCCCGCAACTCCCCGGCCAGGTCGTAGGACCAGGAGTGGTAGGGGCAGGTGAGCCGCTTCGACACCCCGCAGCCGGGTTCGAGGAGCTTGGCCCCCCGGTGCCGGCAGGCGTTGATCATCGCGTGCACGGTGCCCTGCCGGTCGCGGGTGATCAGCACGGGGATGCCGAGCACATCGATCGCCTTGTAGGTGTTCGGCCCGGGAAGCTCGCAGGACATGGCGAGCGGCAGCGGGACGCTCCGGTGGACGGCGTCCGTCTCGCGCTGCCAGCGGTCGACGTCGAGGTAGTTGGCCACGGGTTCCGTCCACTGGCCGTCCGCCTCGTGCGTGGTGTTGTCGCGGTAGTGCGCCATCACCCGCTCGACGAGTTCGGCCGCCTCCCGCCGCATCGTCTCGGACGCGGCGTCGGTGGACCGGTCCCGGCTGATCCACGACGAGTATTCGGGGGTCGGGGGAGCCGCTGGGGCCAGGGGAGCCGCTGCCGGCGACCTGCGCTCGGCGCCTGCTTCCCGAATCTCCGGCGAACTGGTCTGGACCACGATGTCCTCACAATCCTCCCAGCCGCGAGCCGGTGACCGGCTTCGGAATGCGACGGCTGGGTTGTGTCCGAAACCACAACAGGACTTAGTGTGGTCTGTCAATAGAAAGTGTCGAAGTCGCCACTCGGTGTCCTGTGGGGGTGGGTGTGATGGTCATGACGCGGCCGTTCGAGGTCGGTGTGGTGGTGCGGGACCTGGAGCTGATGGAGCGCTTCTACTGCGATGTCATCGGCTGTCGCGCGGAGCGCCGCTCGCGCGTGCCCGAGTCCGTCGGCGGCCCGGCCGGACTCGGCGGCGAGCTGGTGGTCGTCTGGCTGCGGGTGCCCTCCGGGGGGTGCGTCAAGTTGATCCTTCCCCGGTCGGCCCCGGTGTCGGCGCCTGCGGAGACCTTGCCCGCAGGGCGTCCGGGGCTGTCGTATCTCACCTTCCACCTCGACGACATGGACCCGGTGGTGGCGGCGCTGCCGACCGCGGGCGCCCGGCCCCTGTCGGACCCGCCCGTCGTCCGGGCGCATGGCCGGCGGATCAGCTTCTGGGCGGATCCGGAGGGCAATGCCGTCGAGTTGGTGGACGAGCGGGGGCACGACCCGGTGCCGGGGCATAGTAATTAGAGAAGCTGTTCAGTAAGGTGCCCGTGGCTGGTTACTGTAGACCGGCACAAGTAAGTCCGATTGCTTGGCAACCTCCCTCGGGCGAAGGGGCGGACGATGGCTCAACGAGCGTCAACGGCGTCGAAGAAATCCACGCAGGTCAGCGCGCAGGTCATCAAGGACCTGCACGAACGCATGGTGCGCATCCGGCTGTTCGAGACCGAGGCGGGAAAGCTCATGGAGGCCGGCAAACTGCCCGGCTTCCTGCACCTCTATGTCGGCCAGGAAGCCGTGGCCGCCGGAGTGATGGCGGCCCTGCGCGACGACGACCAGATCACCTCCACCCACCGCGGCCACGGGCACGCCGTGGCCAAGGGCGTCGGCTTCCGCGAGATGTACTCCGAGCTGTACGGCCGGGTCACCGGCGCGTGCCTCGGCCGCGGCGGAAGCATGCACATCAACGACCTCTCCCGCGGCATGCTCGGCGCCAACGGCATCGTCGGGGCCGGCGTCCCGATCGCCGTGGGCGCTGCCTTCGCCGCCCGCTACAAGGGCGAGGACAGCGTCGCCGTGACCTTCTTCGGCGACGGCGCCACCAACATCGGCGCCTGGCACGAGGGCGCCAACATGGCCGCGATCCTGGGCCTGCCCGTCGTCTTCGTCTGCGAGAACAACGGCTACGCGGAGTTCACCCCGCAGTCCGGGCACATGCTGCTCACCGATGTCGCCGACCGGGCCGCCGCCTACGGCATGCCCAGCGTGATCGTCGACGGCATGGACGCGGTCGCCGTCCACCGCGCCGCTGCCGAAGCCGTCGAACGGGCCCGGCGCGGCGACGGTCCGATGATGATCGAGGCCAAGACCTACCGCTTCTTCGACCACCAGGGCGTCAAGGGCCTGCGGCACCCCTACCGCTCGGACGAGGAGGTCGCCGAGTGGAAGTCCCGCGACGCCATCGACCTGATCGAGGCCCGGGCGGTCGCCGACGGCACCGCGACCCGCGCCGAGCTGGACGCCGTATGGCAGCGCACCCGCGACGAGATCGCCGAGGCCATCGCGTACGCCGAGGCGAGTCCGCTGCCCGACCCCGCCGACCTGCTGCTCAACGTCTACTCAGGATGACCGCCATGACCACCATCACCGAGGCACCGGCCGTCGCCACGCGCAAACTCACCTACGTCAAGGCCTTCAACGAGGGACTTGCCCAAGCCATGCGGGAGGACGAGAACGTCTTCGTCGCCGGCGAGGACGTGGCCGGATACGGCGGCGTGTTCCGCATGTTCGACAACCTGCTCGACGAGTTCGGCCCCCGCCGCATGATCGACACCCCGATCTCCGAGGCCGCCCTGGTCGGCCTCGGCGTGGGAGCCGCCGCCCGGGGTCTGCGCCCCGTCGTCGACCTGATGTTCATGGACTTCATCGGCGTCTGCCTCGACCAGATCGTCAACCAGGCGGCGAAGATGAAGTACATGTTCGGCGGCGGGTTGTCCGTGCCGCTCACCATCACCACCGCCTCCGGCGCGGGTCTCGGCGCCGCGGCCCAGCACAGCCAGAGCCTGGAGGCCTGGCTGGCGCACGTGCCCGGCCTCAAGGTGGTGATGCCGTGCGACGCGTACACCGCCAAGGGCCTGACCGTCTCGGCCATCCGGGACGACAACCCGGTCGTCGTCATGCTCAACAAGGTCCTGCTCGGCAGCACCAGCGAGGTGCCCGAGGAGATCTACGGCATCCCGCTGGGCCAGGCGCACACCGCGCGGCAGGGCTCCGACGTCACCGTGATAGCCCTCGGCCGCATGGTGGGCGAGGCCCTCGCGGCGGCCGACGAACTCGCCGCCGAGGGCGTGGAGATCGAGGTGATCGACCCCCGCACCGTGCAGCCGCTGGACACCGAGACGATGTTCGCCTCCGTCCGCCGCACCAACCGGGTGCTCGTGGTGCACGAGGCCGTCACCTTCGGCGGGCTCGGCGCGGAGATCGCCGCCCAGATCCAGGACGCGGTCTTCGACTACCTGGACGCGCCGGTCCTGCGCATCGGCGCCCCCTTCTCCCCGGTGCCCTTCTCTCCCGTCCTGGAGAAGGCGTACGTGCCCGATCGCGCCCGCATCGCCCAGGGCTGCCGGCGCCTCCTCGAAAGGTCGTGACGGACGTGGCGGTCGAGGTTCTGCTGCCGAAGATCGGCCTGACCATGCAGGAAGGCACGATCGACGAATGGCTGGTGCCCACCGGCGCGGCCGTCGCGGAGGGCGACGCGCTGCTGCGGCTGGCCACCGACAAGGTCGACGTGGACGTCGAGGCGGAGGCCGGGGGACTGTTCCACCCGGTGGTCGCGGCGGGGTCGACCATGCCGGCCGGGGCTCTCATCGGGTGGCTGCTGGCCGAGGGCGAGCGGCTGCCGGAGGCGGCGGGCGCGCCGACGCCCGCCGGGTCGGGGGGCGGTGCCGGTGCGGCTGCGGTCGCCCTGCCCGACCCCACCGGCACGGGCGGTGCCGCCGCGGCCCCCACCGTCGACGGCACCGGTGGCCGGCTGCTGTCCTCGCCGAACGCACGGCGGGTCGCGGCGGCAGCCGACGTCGACCTCACCGACGTCCGCGGCACCGGGCCGGCCGGCCGGATCGTCTCCGAGGACGTGGAGGAGTTCCTCGCGGACTTCCCGGGCGACCTCGTCGCGCCGGTGCCGCCCGACGGCACCCCCTCCTCGCCGCTGGTCCGCAAGCTGGCGAAGGAACGGGGCATCGACCTCGCCGAGGTGAACGGCACCGGACCCGGCGGCCGGATCCGCCGGTCCGACCTCGACGCCGTCACCCCGGTGCCTGTCCGCCGGAGCGCGGCGGCTCCCCGGCCCGGCGACGTCATCCCGCTCACCGGGATGCGCGGCGCCATCGCCCGCAGGATGCACGCCAGCCTCCAGGAGATGGCACAGCTGACGCACGGCTACGAGGTGCGGATGGACGCCGTGGCGTCCCTGCGGGACCGGCTCAAGGAGGAGTGGGCCGACAACGAACTTCCGGTGCCCAGCCTCAACGACTTCCTGCTGAAGGCCGCGGCCCTCGCCCTGCGCGAGCACCCCCTGCTCAACGCGACGGTGCGGGAGGACGGCATCCATCTGCTCGACGGCGTTCACCTGGGCTTCGCGGTGGCCGTTCCGGGCGGCCTCATGGTCCCCGTGATCGAGGACGCGGTGGCGCTGCCGCTGCCCGAGATCGCCCGCCGGTCCAGGGCCCTGGCCCAGGCCGCGCGCGAGGGCCGGATCTCCCCCGCCCAGCTGGAAGGGGCCACCTTCACCGTCACCTCGCTCGGCGGACACGGCGTCGACTTCTTCACCCCCGTGATCAACCCCGGCAACGTCGCGATCCTCGGCGTGGGCAGGCTCAGGGACGGCGTCGAATGGGTGGACGACAGGCCGCTGCGGACGCGTGTGCTCACCCTGAGCCTCACCTTCGACCACCGTGCCGTCGACGGGGCACCCGCCGCCGAGTATCTGCGCACGGTCGGCGAGCTGCTGAGCAAGCCCCTCCGCCTGCTGGTGTGAGCCGAGATCCACCAGGCCCCAGATCCACCAGGCCCCAGATCCACCAGGCCCCAGATCCACCAGGCCTAGAAGGCCGGGTCGGCGATCCGCTCCGCGAGATCGCCGACCTCGCGGACGAAGGAGCGGTGCCCCAGCGACCGGTAGACGTCGTCGCCCCGGACCTGCGAGATCGCCGCGGTCTCCAGCAGCGCCAGCAGGCCCAGGCCGGTCACCGCCGCCTCGGCGTCGGAGACGGACGCGCGGGCCTTGCGGATCAACCCCACCAGCTCGTCCAGCAATTCCGTGCGGCTCTCCTGGCGCAGCGCCTCCGCGTCCTGGCTCATGCCGGCCGACGACACGAAGAACACGGTGGCGGCCGACCGGTGCTCGCTCATCCAGGCCAGCAGCGTGGTGACCGCCGCTCCGAGGTCCGAGCCAGGCTCATGGGCCTCCCTGATCGCCTGCAACTGCTCGCGCAACGCCGCGGCGAACGCCCGCATGGCCTCCGCCAGGACCTGGTCCTTGGAGGAGAAGTGGTAGTACACCGCCGCCGAGGTCATCTCCGCACGAGCGGCGATGTCGGCCACCGTCACTTCGTCCGGCGGCTGCGTGGCGAACAACTCCGTGGCTGCCTCGATCACCCACTGCTTGCGCGAGGGACGGTGAGCCGCGCGGGTCCGGGAGGTCGTCATGGTGTCAAGTATGCCGGGAGTCGAGCGTCCCGGACTCCCATGTACAGCAGGAATTATACGGACGGACGGTCGGAGTTACTGGATACACTGGTCAGTACGCAGGGCCCACGGACGCGAGGGTTCACGGCAGTCGGCAGGGAGCATGATGGCCACCACGAAGAACGGCAAGCAGCCGGCCCACCGGCCCTCTCGGCGGCAGCACATCATCACCGCCGCGGTGCGGGTGTTCGGCCGCAGCGGCTTCGCGGAGACCAGCATCCAGGACATCGCCGACGAGGCACAGGTGGTGCCCACGGCCGTCTACTACCACTTCGACGGCAAGGAAGAGCTGCTCGAACTCGCCATGCGCCGGGTCTTCGACCAGCTGAACGCGGTCGTGGAGGCGGCCCGGCCGGAGTCCGCGCCGGGTGACGCGGAGGGCCTGGTCCGCGTCATCGACGCCGTGTGGGCGTGGGTGGAGCAGAACCCGGACGAGGCCAGGCTCTACCAGGTCCAGTTCGCCTCCGCCAACGGCAACGTCAAGGCGTTGCGGGACGAGTTCGAGCAGCGGCACATCCAGCGTGGCTACGACTATCTGCCCGAGGGCACCACACGCAGCCCCCGCGCGGCGAAGGCCCGGCACGCGGCACAGGCGCTCGCGGTCCGCACGCTGATCAGTACGACCATGCTGGTCACCGCGCTGAGGGCGGAGGGCGGACCGCTGTCCCGGCTGCCCTCACGGTCGGTGCTGGAGGCGGTCAGGCAGCTGGCGCTGCGCATCGTCGCCGCAGAGGAGAAGTCGGCCACCTGAAGCCTTTCACCAGGGCAGTGGCCTGCGGTCGGCGAAGAGTCGGCCCGTCGTCCCGTCGCCGTCGGGAAGGGTCGCCAGCCAGACCGGTGTGTCCGCACCCTCCTCCGGTCCGCGCGGGGCGGACGGGCCGCCCATGCCGCTGCGGGTCCAGCCGGGGTCGGCGGCGTTGACCAGGACGCCCGTGCCGGCGAGCTCGGCCGCGAGCATTCGGGTCAGGGCGTTGAGCGCCGTCTTGGAGATCCGGTAGGCGGGGTGCCGGCCGGAGTCCATCAGCGCCAGTGAACCGTAGGAGCTGGTGACGTTCACGACCCTGCCGTAGCCGGCTTCCACCATGCCCGGGACGACGGCCTGCGCCACACGCCAGGCGCCGGTGAGGTTCGTGTCCAGCGTCGCGCTCAGGATGTCCTCATCGAGGTACGGGGGTCGCAGTTCCCCGTCCAGAGACACTCCGGCGTTGTTCACCAGGACGTCGATCCCGCCGGTCAGCTCCCGCGCCTCCCGGACCGCTTCGGCGACGCTCCTCGCGGAGGTCACGTCCAGGGCCAGCGGAAGTGCCGCCGGGCCGATGGCACGGCACGCCTCCTCGGCGGCCGCCGCCTCTCGCGCCCCGACCAGGACCCGCAGTCCCCGGTCCGCGAGCTGCCGGCCGATCTCCAGGCCGATCCCGCGCGCCCCGCCGGTCACCAGCGCGGTTCTGCCGTCTTGCCGCATGGCTCGCCCGCCGCCCCTCACACCGTCAGGACCGAGCACGCGCTGATCCCGGGCGCCCCGTACACATGGGTGAAGCCCACCCGAGGAGCGCCCGGCACCTGCACACCGGGCGCACGGCCCTGCAACTGTCGTACGACCTCATGGAACTGACGCAGCCCGGAGGCGCCGACGGGCTCCCCGCCGGCCAGACAGCCGCCGTCGGTGTTGACCGGTATCCGGCCCGTGGGTTCGGTGGCCCCGGTGACCAGCAGCCCCTCCTGCTCGCCGTGGCCGCACAGTCCGGTCTCCGCCAGGTGGATCAGCTCCGAGCCGCTGTCCGTGTCCTGCAACTGGGCGACCTGTACGTCCGCGGGCCGGACCCCTGCCGTGCGGAAGACCGCCTCGGCGGCGTCGACGCTGGGGCTGCGGTGCGGTCCCGGCGGCAGCCAGGGCGAGAACACCTCGAAGGAACCGAACCGCCGGGTCCGGAAGGCCAACGACGCCAGTTTGACCGGTCGTTCGCACAGGTCGAACGCGCGGTCGCCGAGCGCGAGCACCAGGGCCGCGGCACCCTGCCCCGGTGAGCAGAACATGTACTGGGTGAGCGGGGGACTGACCTCGGCGGAGTCCAGGATCTCCTGCTCCGTCAGCAGCTTGCGCCGCCAGGCCAGGGGGTGGTGCGAGCCGTTGCGGAAGGCCCGCGCGGCGACCATCGCCAGCGCCCGCTCCGAGATCCCGTGCTCGTACAGGTACCGCTGGGTCTTGAGTGCGAAGAACTGGGTGGTCAGCATCATCCCGGTCTCGGCGTACCAGTCGCCCAGGCCGTAGCGGGCCGCGGAGACATGGAACGCGCCCCGCTCGTGCTTGTCGAACCCCACCGCCAGCCCCAGGGAGGCCTCGCCCGCGCGCAGCGCGTTGGCCACCGCGAGCACGGTGGAGGCGCCGGTCGCGCAGCCGTTCTGCACGTTGACGAACGGCACTCCGGTCAGGCCCAGCCGGCCCACCAGGGTGTCGGGCTTGCCGGACACGTCGGAGCCGCCCGCCGCGTAGCCGATGTCCTCCCAGCCGACACCGGCGTCGGCCAGCGCCTCGCGTATCGCACGCTCGGCCATGTCCATTGCGCTGACGCTCTCGTCGCGCCCGAAGGGACGCATCCCGCATCCGACCACGTACACGTCGTCGGGCCGGCTCATCGCTCCCCTTCCGGCTCCGGGCGGAGCTGCTCCGGGCCGAGCTGCTCCGGGCGGAACGCGAAGGTCACCACCTCGGTTCCGTCCTCGTCCCGGAACGCGGGCACGGTGGTGAGCCGGACCGGCAGTCCGATCCGGATCTCCTCGCGGGGCACCGCAAGCCGCGCCTCGACCAGCACCTCACCGAGGTCCACATAGCCCACGTGGTACGGCCGGTGGCCGTCGGTCGGGGGCCGGTACGGCGGTTTCGGCGGGAACGCCTGGAGCGTCCACGACCACACGCGCCCGCTCACCGGCAGCACCCGCGCGGACATCGCCCCGCCCGAACACCGGGGGCAAGAGTCCTGTCGGGGGAAGACGACGGTGCCGCACCCGGAGCAGCGGGCGCCCACGAGACGCGGTGGATCCCCGTCGTCGAACTCCCGGTTCTCCCGGTTCTCGAACAACGACTCGTCGATGAGCCTGGTGGTCATGTTCCGTCCCTCCTTTCCACGTCACCAGCCCAGCAGCCCGGCCAGCCGTTCCCGATGGTGTGCGGCGCCGCCCAGCAGGACCGCGTCCGACTGGGCGCGCCGGAAGTACAGGTGCGCGTCGTGCTCCCAGGTGAAGCCCATTCCGCCGTGGAACTGCACGCACTCGGCGGCGACGGAGACGAACGCCTCGCCGCACCACGCCTGCGCCACCGCCGCGGCCTCGGCCAGCGCCTCCGGCGAGCCGTCCGCCCGGACCGCGCGCACCACGGCCGACCGCGCGGCCTCGACCTGGAGCAGCATGTCGGCGCAGGCGTGCTTGACCGCCTGGAAGCCGCCGATCGCCCTGCCGAACTGGGTACGGTCGCGCACATGGGCCACCGTCATGTCCAAGGCGGCCTGCGCGCCGCCCAGTTGCTCGGCGGCCAGCGCCACCAGGGCCACGTCCAGGGCACGGGAGACGACACCCGTCCCCTCACCGCCGGCGGTCAGGGCCCTGGCCCGGGACCCGGAGAAGGTGACCACCGCCTGGCCCCGGCTGAGGTCCAGGGTGGGCACCCGGCGCACCGTGACCCTTGGCTCGCGCGGGTCGGCGAGGAAGAGGTCCACTCCGTCGGCCCCGACCGCGGCCACCACCAGCGCCTCGGCGTCGGCGCCGTCGAGGACGAACGGCGCGGTGCCGTCCAGCAGCGGGACGCTGCCCTGCCAGGAGACGGTCACCGGCACGGCGTCGGCCCGCCATGTCCCGTCGGGCGCGGCCACCGCCAGGGCATGCACGGCGCCCTGGGCCAACTCGGCCAGCGCCTTGTCGGCCGTACCGCACCCGGCCAGCACCTGCCCGGCCGACACGGTGGAGGACAGCAGCGGTACCGGTGCCAGTGTCCTGCCCAACTCCTCGCAGACCACGGCGATCTCGGCGAGGCCGCCGATGCCTCCCGCCGACTCGGGCAGGCCGAGGGCCGCGAGGCCGACCTGCCGGCCGAGGGCGTCCCACAACCCGGCGTCGATGCCGGGGGCATCCTCGGACAGCCGACGTACCGCGGCGGTGCCGCCGGCGTCCGCGCACACCGACCGAACGGTCTCGCGCAGGTCCTCCAGCTCGGTGTCCGACAGCGCCGTGCCGTCGGTCGTGGTGCTCGTCATCGTGCGCTCCCGCTCTCGTCGTGCCGCTCCTCGTCGCGCCGTTCCCGCAGGGCACTGTGCGCGGCCGCCATCCGGGCCACCGGCACGCGGTGCGCGGAACAGGAGACGTAGTCCAGACCGAGGCCGTCGCAGAAGGCGATCGACTCGGGGTCCCCGCCGTGCTCACCGCACACGCCCAGCTTGATGCCGGGCCGTACGCTCCGTGCCCGCTCCGCGGCCAGGCCGACCAGGGCGCCCACACCGTGCGGGTCGAGCCGGGCGAACGGGCTGGCGGTCAGGAACCCGCGCTCCTGGTAGTCGGCGAGCACCTGGCGCTCGACGTCGTCCCGGGAGAACCCGTAGGTGAGCTGGGTGAGGTCGTTGGTGCCGAAGGAGAAGAACTCGGCGTGCTCGGCGAGTTCGCCGGCCAGCAGCGCGGCCCGTGGGGTCTCGATCATCGTGCCGAGCCGGTACGGCACCTCCACCCCGGTGCGGGCGGCGACCGCGTCGGCGGCACCGCGTACGTACGCGGCCGCGGCTGCCAGTTCCTCCGGCAGGCTGACGAGCGGGATCATCACCTCCAGCTCCGGCCGGACTCCGGTGGCGGCGACCTCGGTCCAGGCGGTGAACAGCGCCTCTGCCTGCGCCGGGTAGAGCCTCTCGTGCAGCAGCGCCAGCCGCACCCCGCGCAGCCCGAGCATCGGGTTCGCCTCGCGCAGCGCGGCGGCCCGCTGCTCCTCGGCCGCGTCCAGGGCCTGCCCGGGGGCGGGCAGGAACTCGTGCAGCGGGGCGTCCAGCAGGCGCACGGTCACCGGGCGGTTCCCCACGGCGGCCAGCAGCGCCGTGAAGTCCTCGTACTGGGCGCGCTCCAGCGCCGACAGCGCCTCGTCGCGGGCGGTCGGGTCGGCGGCCAGCAGCACCCGACGGATCAGCGGCAGCCGCTCGCCGAGGAACTGGTGCTCCGTACGGCACAGCCCGACACCCTCCGCGCCCAGGGCGAGGGCCGTCTCCACCTCGGCGGCAGTGTCGGCGTTGACCCGCACACCCAGCCGGCGGATGCCGTCCGCCCACCCCAGCAAGGTGGACAGTTCGGGCGGCGGTCCGGCCACACTGACGCTCAGCGTTCCGGCGTAGACGGCTCCGGTACGTCCGTCCAGTGAGACCGGGTCGCCCTCGCGCACCACCCGCTCACCGAAGCGAACCGTCCCGGCGGCCCGGTCCACGCGCAGCCCCTCGGCGCCGCACACGGCCGGCTTGCCGGCGCCCCGTGCCACCACGGCGGCGTGCGAGGCGATGCCGCCGCTGCCGGTCAGCACGGCGACGGAGGCCAGCATCCCGGGGACGTCCGCGGGGTTCGTCTCGGCGGCCACGAGCACGACCCGAGTTCCGTCCGCGGCCAGTTCGAGGGCACGTTCGCTGGACAGCACGACCGCTCCGGTCGCCGCCCCCGGCGACGCGGGCAGCCCCTTCACCAGGAGTTCCTCCCCGCCGGTCAGCCGGAGCTGAGGGTGCAGCAGTTCCTGCACCTGCGCGGGCGTGATCCGCCGTACGGCCTCCTCGCGGCCGAGCGCCCCGTCCCGCGCCAGGTCCGCGGCCAGACACACCGAGGCCCGAAGCGGCGGGCGGAGTTGCGCCGAGGCGGCGAGCAGGGAGATCTCGTCGTCGCGCACCTCGAAGTCGACCGACACCGGCGCGCGCAGATGGCGCTCCAGGGTGAGCAGGGAGTGCTCGAGGAGCGCGGTGCCGCCCGCGAGTCGATCGAGCGGTTCACCGGTATGCGGCGGCGGGGCGCTGCGGCGCACACCCCGGAAGAAGGAGCCTCGGGGAGAGAGGCGCCCGGTCTCGGGATCGCGGCTGACCGCCGTGCCGTAGCCCGAGTGGTCCGCCGGACCGATGCGCAGGGCCTGCACATGCAGGGCGACGGCCAGCTCGGCGGGGAGCCGCTGGGCCCGGCGGGATCTTCTCGCCCGCGGCGAGTCCCACCGGCCGAGGAGGGCACGGGCGGCCAGCGTGAGCTGCTGCGCCGGGTCGTCGGGGAAGGGCCGGGAGCCGTGCTCCGCCACCAGGGACAGCAGCACCTCCACCCGTGCCCGCGGCCCGGGCGTGTCCAGGAGGGCGTCGTCGAGCACCGCACCGGGCACGTCGAGGGCGTACTCGGCGATCATGCGCACGGTGGCGGCCCACACCTCGTACAGCGCGTCCTCACGCCCGATGACGGCGAACAGGTCGTCGGCACGGGCGGGGGTGATGCCGAGGCAGGCCAGGTCGGGCGGCAGTCCGGCGATCTCGGTCGGCGCGCTCGCCGACAGGCGCAGCAGCAGCGGCCGGGCCGCGTCGTCGATGCGCCGCCCCGAGAGCTGTTCGACCAGGGCTACGGCGGCTTCGGCCGTGGCGGGTTCGCACAGCGACGCGGCGGCGTCGGCGGGCACGGTGAGACCCGGCACGACGGGCAGGCCGAGGGCCACCAGCCGGTCCATCGCAGCGCCGTGCGCGCCCAGCTCGTCGGCGTCGAGGCCCCGGATCCGTCCCTGCCCGTAGGGCACCAGGATCCGGCCGGGAGCGGCGGCGCAGGGCGCCTCGGACTGTGCGAGAGGGCCCGCCTCGCGGTCGGTGACGCTCAACCCCGGCCCCCGGTGACCAGCTCCTCTTCACGGGCCTCGTCCTCGGCCCGACTGATTCCCAGCACCAGCAGCAGTTCCTGGTGCAGCCGCATCCACACGGTGTGGTAGGAGTCGCACAGCGGCGAGGCCAGCCACGCCGGCGCGCCGTCGTCGAAGCGGTCGAGGGCGTCCTCCAGGGCCGTCAGGTACTGCCCGCTGCCCGCGAGCACCCGGTCCAGTCGGCGCAGCACGGGTTGGATGGCCTCGTGCACGTCTTCCAGCGATTCGCGCACCCCGGCGTCGTAGACGTCGTCGCAGTGGTCGTTGGCGGTGCCGTCGGGGCGGCACTGCCATGCCGTGCACACGTCCCGGATCTTCCGGTTGACCGGCAGGAACGCCTCGTACGCCGCGGTGATCCGCTCCTCCTGCTCGGAGCCGGCGGGAACCCGCAGGATCTGCGCGGCGGCGGCCTTGGCACGCTCGGTCGGCAGCACCACCGGCCCCTTCACCATCGCCAGCCCGGCATCGACCAGCGGACCGTGCTCGGACTCCGGCCGACCGCGCCACATGCCACGCAGAACGAGGTCGACCACGGCTTCCGTGAGGGGCTCGTCGGATGCGTCCGGAAGGTCCACGGCAGCAGATTGCATCGCCACACCTTTTCCCCGGCTCTGTGGTGACCGGTTCCTCGGTTCTGTGTTGCCCGGAGGTTACGCCCCGGCGGGTTGGTTAGTGAAGAGGAACTCAAGAAACACTTTCCGATTCCCTGGCCCCGCCCCGGCCGGCATCCGCCCTCGGGCGGCCATGCGCGGCGAGGAACGACGCCATGCGGTCCTGCGCCTCCCGGCCGTCCGCCAGGGCGGCTATCGACCGCGCCTCCTGGGCGAGATGGCGGCGCAGCTCGTCACCGGCGCCGACGCGCAGCAGACCCTTCGCGGCGCGCAGGGCGCCGGTGGCGCCGGCGGCCAGTTCGGCCGCGCTCCGCTGTGCCGCGTCGTCCAGTTCCTCGTCGTCCACGCACCGCGACACCAAGCCCCACCGTTCGGCGTCGTCGCCGGTCAGGACCCGATTGGTCAGGATCAGGTCCGCCGCCCTGCGCGGGCCCGCCAGGCGTGGCAGGAACCAGGACGCCCCGCAGTCCGGCGTGAGCCCGATCGCCGTGTACGCCAGCCGGAACCGTGCGGACCGGGCCGCCAGGACGATGTCGCCCACGAGGGCGAGGCCGATCCCGCCGCCCGCGGCCGCCCCGCGCACGGCGGTCACCAACGGCACCGGCAGTTCGTACAGGGCCTGTATTGCGGCGTGCGCGGCGCTCGCCACGGCGTGTACGTAGGCGCCGGTCTCCGCGCCGCGACCGGCGAATGCGCGCAGGTCACCACCCACGCAGAAGCTGCCGCCGGCTGCCCGCAGCAGGACCGCGCCGCCCGGGTCCGCGGCCACCTCGCGGGCTGTGTCCCGCAGCGCCTCGGCCGTCCTCAGATCCAGGGCGTTTCCCCGCCCGGGGTCGTCCAGCCGCAGCTCGACGACTCCGTCGGGGTGGCGGACGATCCGGACCGGGTCGGTGCTCACGGTCGGGCTCATGGGTGTCTCTCCTGTCGTCTTCCCGTCGCCGGGTGCTTCCCGTCGCCGGGTGCTTCCCGGCAAGATACTGAAGACGCTATACAGTTTCTAGGACGCGACGGGAGCCGATGCCCGTACGCCTGTCGGCGGGAGGCCCCGTGCCCATCCAGTTCGATGTCGATCCGACTGTCGCTCAACTCGCCACGTCGACGGCCGAGTTCGTGCGCGAGGTGGTCATTCCGGCCGAGCGCGAGTGCGGCGGGTCCGTGCACGACGCCCCCGCGGCGGTGCGGGAATCCCTGCAGAAAGCCGCCCGTGACGCGGGTGTGTTCGCTCCGCACGTACCGACGCGGTGGGGCGGACACGGGCTCGACCTGCGCGGGCAGGCGGTGGTGTTCGAAGCGGCGGGCTACTCGCTGCTCGGACCGCTGGCGCTGAACTGCGCGGCCCCGGACGAGGGCAACATGCACCTGCTGGAGAAGGTGGCCACCGAAGAACAGAAGCAGAAGTACCTGCGTCCGCTCGCCGCGGGCGACACGCGCTCCTGCTTCGCCATGACCGAACCCGCCCCGGGAGCGGGCGCCGACCCCCGCTCCCTGCGGACCACCGCGACCCGGGTTCCCGGCGGCTGGCGCATCGACGGGCACAAGTGGTTCATCACCGGTGCCCAGGGAGCCGGCTTCGCCATCGTCATGGCCCGGACCTCCGGCAGTCCCGGCGACCTGGGCGGCGCCACCATGTTCCTGGTCGACGCCGGCACGCCCGGCATGCGCATCGTCCGGAACATCGAGACCCTCGACGAGTCGCTGTTCGCAGGGCACAGCGAGATCGTCTTCGAGGAGTGCGTGGTGGGGGAGCACCAGGTGCTCGGCGCCGTGGACCACGGCTTCCAAGGTGCCCAGGTCCGGCTCGGTCCCGCCCGGATGACCCACTGCATGCGCTGGCTGGGAGCGGCCCGCCGCGCCCAGGACGTCGCGCTGGAGCGGGCGGGGAGCCGGATGGCGTTCGGCTCGGCCCTGGGCGACCTCGGCATGGTCCAGCAGATGCTGGCCGACTCCGAGATCGACATCGAGGCGAGCCGCGCTCTGATCCTGCGTACCGCCTGGGAGCTGGACACCGGCTCCGCCGCGGCCTCGCAGCTCACCTCGGTGTCCAAGACCTTCGTGGCGGAGGCGGTGAACCGGGTGGTCGACCGGGCGGTGCAGATCTGCGGCGCCCTCGGCATCTCGGCCGCCGACGCCCCGCTGGCCCGCCTGTACCGGGAGGTACGGCCGTTCCGGATCTACGACGGCCCGTCGGAGACGCACCGTTTCGCCATAGCGCGCCGAGCGGTGCGGCCCTACCGACAGCCGCGCACGGGTGTCGCCGACGGCTGATGGCGGCGTCGACGCGGGAGGCGTTCCCGGCCCGTGGTGGGCCTGCCAGGGCGACCCCATCGCTATGCCTGGGGTCCACCGGACGGGGATCGTGTGCCCAGGGGACGCTGGGCGCGGGAGCCGACGCACCGCGCCGCCGCAGCGGTGCAGGAACTTCTCACAGGATGTGGGCCTGACGCTGTCTGAACGGGGCTTCTGGAGCGGTCCGTCGCCAACATCGTCGAGAACGCGGTGAAACACAGTCCCGCGGACACCCCCGTGCTCGTGTCGGCGAGCGCCCTCGCGGACCGGGTGGAGGTGCGCGTCGTGGACGGTGGTCCGGGCGTCCCCGACGAGGCCGAGGACCGTGTTTTCGAGCCCTTCCAGCGCTACGGCGACTCCCCGCGCGGCAACGGCGTCGGCCTAGGGGGCTTCGCCGAGGCCGTCGGCGGCACCCTGCACGCCGAGGACACGCCGGGCGGCGGCCTCACCATGGTGCTGAGCCTGCCGTCGTTCCGCGCCTGGGTTCACGGAAGCTGATATCAGCAACCCTCATCGTGGTGGAGCGTTTCCTGGACGAGTTGGAGGCCGACGGCGTCGGCCGGGGCGATCAGGTCAACATGCGGCGCGGCTCACGAGGGCTGGGGCAGCCGGGCCGTCCTGCGACGTCGGACGTCGTGACCACCCGACGGCGGCGTCCGCTCGCACCGCCCCGGCCCGCCATGGGCGCCACGAACGCGCCTGGGGCGCCCCCTGATGGGGGGGGGCCCCCGGCGCGCGGGTGGCGGGGCGGCAGTTGGTCAGTGTTATGCGTGGACGAGCGCGTGGCCCGTT
>NZ_JBFAKW010000088.1:0-22416 GCF_040655955.1 Streptomyces sp. NPDC050263
TTGGGGGGGGGGGGGGGGGGGGGGGCCCCGGGGGCGCGGGGTGTTTTTGGGGGGGGGGGGGGGGTGTGTCTTTTGGGCTCGCTGGAAGTCTGGTTCGGGGGGGGGGGGGCCGCTGTGTGCGCCGTGGGGCCGCCCCCGGGACCCGTGCGCGCACGAAAGGCATTGGACAGGGGGCGCTGGCCAGAACTTTCGACGCTAGGGGTGCGACACACATGACAACCACCGACATCTCGACCTCTCTCCCCTACCGGGAGGTGGCGGACCGCAACGGTCGCGTGTACCGGCTCGGGGAGACCGACCGGGACATCATGGGACGGCCACGATGGACCATGGTGCTCTTCCCGTGGATGGGCATGCTGGGCATCAGCTCTTCGGAGTACGCGTTCACGTCCGCCGAGGACACCCTGCACGAGGCCCATCTGTGGAGCAGCGGGCACATTTTCTGGCTGATGGGCGTCTGGGTGTTCTTCCAGGCCGCCGTCGCCTTCCCCGCCGGGCAGCTGCGGGAGAGCGGCAGGCTCCCCGCGCGGTACGCGATGCTGCTGGGCGCGCTGGGCACGATCCTGGGGTATCTCTCGCTCGCCTTCGCACCGCATGTGATCGTCGCCTACATCGGCTTCGGCATGTTCAGCGGCATCGGCGCCGGTCTCGTCTACGCGACCTGCGTGAACATGGTCGGCAAGTGGTATCCGGAGCGCAAGGGCGGCAAGACCGGCATGGTCAACGGCGGTTTCGCCTACGGCTCGGTGCCCTTCGTCTTCCTGTTCACCTCGTACATGGACCTGAGCAACTACAAGAGCGTCCTGGTGACGGTGGGCGTCATCTGCTGCTCGGTCGTGGCGTTCGCCGGGTGGTTCTTCAAGGACCCGCCGAAGAACTGGTGGCCGCCGCACGTGGACCCACTGAGGGCCACCGACGACCCGAAGATCCGCCGGGCCCTGGAGAAGAACCCGCCGGCGGTCAAGCAGTACACCCCCAAGGAGGCCGCTCGCACCCCCGTCCTGTGGATGATGTGGTTCTGTCTGCTGTGCACGGCCGGCATCAACATCTTCGGCATCGCCTTCCAGGTGCCGTTCGGCAAGGACATGGGCTTCGCGGGCGGGATCGTGGCCACGGCGATGTCCCTGAAGGCCATCGTCAACGGCACCGGGCGCGGTGTCATCGGCTGGATATCGGACCGCTACGGGCGGCGCAACACGCTGATCATCGTGTGCGTCGTGCTCGGCACCGCGCAGTTCGGCGTGCTGATCTCCGGCCAGATGGGCAGCATGCCGTTCTTCCTGTTCTGCTCCATGGTCTCCGGCTTCGGCGGCGGCGCGATCTTCCCGCTGTTCGCGGCCATGACGGCGGACTACTTCGGCGAGAACAACAACGCCACCAACTACGGGATGGTCTACAGCTCCAAGCTGATCTCGGGTCTCGTGGGGTCCGGAGTGGGCTCGATCGTGGTCGGCGTGTGGGACTACGAGGGCGCGTTCGTCATCGCCGGCTCCATCGGTCTCGCCTCCGCCGTCCTGGCCACCTTCCTGAAGGCGCCGGGCCGGCCGAAAGCTCAGCGCATCACTCCCAACCCGCACCCGCTCGGCGAGGAGACGGCGTGACATGACGGCGGACCCCATCGCCGCGAACAGCTCTTCGGCAGACCCCGACGCCGCGAACCGTCCCCACCGCGAAGTGACCGACTCCGGGGCCGCGTCTACCGCGTCGGCGAACCGGACCGGGACCTCCTCGACCGCTGACGCGCCTTCATGGTGTACCTGCCCTGGATCGCCATGATGGCCATCAGCGTCTTCGAATACGAGTACGACTCGGCGGAGGGCACCCTGTCCGCAGGGCCATATACCTCGGCGTCGGCATGTGCGCGGTCGGCGTCCTCGCCCTGTCGCACCTGAACGACGTGCGGCCGGCGACCCTGGGCTTCGGCGTCGTCGGCGGCATCGGGTCCGGCCTGGTGTCCGCGACCTGCATCAGCGTGGTCGGCAAGTGGTTCCCGGAACGCCGGGGCGGACGAGCGAGGTGAACCGGACTCCGCGACCGCAGCCCGTCGGCTGAGCCGAACGGCACGGCTGCGCCGCCTCACGGCAGCCGGGCACCGGACGGCAGGACGGCCCTCCCCACGCGGCACATCGCGGGGGAGGGCCGTCCGGCGCATCGTCAGTGGCGCTTGCTGCGCAGCGCCGCGAGGTTGTCGTAGCCGGTCTTCGCGTACGCCAGCGACTGCGCGGGGTCGGTGGCGCTCGGGGCGTTGTCCTGCTCGACCATCGGGTTGTGGTAGTCCCGCTCGCCGACGCGCGAGAAGAACGTCCGGTAGTCGATGACGCCGGTCCCGAACGGCACCATGTCGTACCCCATGCCGTTCGTGGTGTTGACCGTGCCGTCCTTGGCGTGGAAGAGCGGGTAGCGCTTGTTGTTGCAGGCGACGAGCCCCGCCGGGTCGAAGACCTTCTCCCGGGTGGAGCCGTCGTGGGCGGTGTACGTGTGGAACTTGTACTGGGCCACGTGCGCCCAGAAGACGTCCATCTCCAGCCAGACCGTCTTCGGGTCGGTGACCTTCAGGAAGTACTCCAGCTTGCGGATGCCGGAGCTGCGGGTCGGACGGCCCTGGGCGTCGAGCGGACCCCCGTCGAGCAGGAAGCCGTACGCCGCGTCGTGGTTGTGGGTGTACAGCTTGATGCCCTCGCGGCGGGCGATCCGGCCCAGCGCGTTCCACTTGTCGGCGGCCACGTCCCAGTCGGCGCGGTAGGAGCTGCCGGTGGGGTCGCCGCCGGTGCCCATGTGCGCCATGCCGAGGATGTTGGCGATCTCCAGGTGCTTCTTGAAGGTGTCCAGATCAGCCGTGGTGAGCGGCCAGGACGGCGGTATGAAGCCGTGGTTGCCCTGCGCGCGCAGCCCGTAGTCGTCGAGCCATCGGCGCAGCAGCCTGGCGCCGGCCACGGATTCCAGGCTCGCGCCGCCCGGGGCGTTGGCGTGCTGGCCGTATCCGGCGAACTCCACCTGCCGGTAGCCGAATCGCGAGAGCTGTTTGAAGACCTCGCGGAAGCCGGAGGGCAGGTCGGTGGCGAGCGGGTCGCGGCCCGTCGCGTCGCGGACGGTGTAGAGGATGATGCCGCGCCGGTTGGCGGGGACGAGTGTCTCGCCGCCGTGGTCGTGGCCTCTGCCCCGGTCCTGGGCCTGGGCCACGGCGGGTGCGGCGCCGAGGACGGGGGCGGCGATCACCGCCGTCGCGGCGGCGGTGCAGGTGCTGAGGAAGCGGCGGCGGTTGACGCCGAGAGCGCGACGCAGGGCGTCGCCGGTTCCGGATTCGTCGTTGAACGCGGTCACGGTGTCTCTCTTTCGGGTCGGTGTGCAGCGGTGGCGGGTGGGCCGTTGTCAGTGGCGCGTGTTTCACTTTCTGTAGTCGCTCGTCACGGCTTGTCAGGTCTCGTCATCCGAGGCCGGCCAGGTCGAGCAGCAGGGATTTCACTTCGGTGGCCGCGACGCGGCCGGTTACCGCGCGGGGGGTGGAGCAGATGAGGAGCGGACCGTCGTCGTCGCTCAGGGGAAGGCGGCCGTGGCTGCCGCGAAGAGGCGAGGGATCGAGGGGCACGACCGCCATGCGGTAGCGCATGCCGAGCTTCTTGCGGGCCAGCGCCGTGGCCGCCTTGATCTTCACGTAGGGGTCCTGGGGATCCATGAACAGCTCGACCGGGTCGTAGCCGGGTTTGCGGTGGATCTCGACGAGGCGCGCGAAGTCGGGCGCGCGGGCGTCGTCGAGCCAGTAGTAGTACGTGAACCAGGCGTCCGGCTCGGCCACCGCGACGAGTTCGCCGGAGCGCGGATGGTCGAGGTGGTGCGCCTTCTTGCCCTCGTCGTCGAGGAGTTGCTCGATGCCGGGAAGATCGGCGAGCGCGGCGCGGACGGCGTCCAGGTCCTCGGGTCGGCGCACGTAGACGTGGGCGATCTGATGGTCGGCGACGGCGAACGCTCGGGACGCCATCGGGTCGAGGTACTCCATGCCGTCCTGGGTGTGCACCTCCAGCAGCCCGGCGCGGCGCAGGGCACGGTTGATGTCCACGGGCCGACTCACCCGGGTGATGCCGTACTCGGAGAGCGCGACGACGGTCCGGCCCTCGGCGCGCGCGTCGGCCAGCAACGGGGCCAGGGCCCGGTCCAGGTCGGCGGCGGCTTTCAGGGAGCGGGGGTCGTCGGGGCCGTGGCGCTGCAGGTCGTAGTCGAGGTGCGGGAGGTAGCAGAGCGTCAGATCGGGGTGGCGGGTGCGGATGATGTGACGGGTGGCGTCGATGATCCAGCGGCTGGACGTCAGGTCCGCGCCGGGTCCCCAGAAGTGGAAGAGAGGAAAGGTGCCGAGCTTGGCGGTGAGTTCGTCGTGCAGGGCCGCGGGCCGGGTGTAGCAGTCGGGTTCCTTGCGGCCGTCGGAATAGTAGACGGGACGGGGGGTGACGGTGATGTCGGTGTCGGCGCCCATGGCGTACCACCAGCAGATGTTGGCGACCGTGTAGCCGGGGTGGGCGCGGCGGGCGGCGTCCCACACCTTGTCTCCGGCGACGAGTCCGTTGTGCTGGCGCCACAGCAGGACCTCACCGAGCTCGCGGAAGTACCAGCCGTTGCCGACGATGCCGTGCTCGGCGGGGAGGGCGCCGGTGAGGAAGGTGGACTGGGCGGCGCAGGTGACGGCGGGCAGAACGGTCCCGAGCGACGCCTGGGAGCCGGACCGGGAGAGCGACCGGAGGTGGGGCATGTGGTTCAGGAGACGGGGGGTGAGGCCTACGACGTCGAGGACGAGGAGCGGGGTGGGGGCCGCCGCTGTGCCGGGGGCCGTCACGGCAGCTCCTTGAGGCCGAGGTCCGTCAGGAGGTCGCGGGCGAAGGCGAGTTCTGCGGCGATGCCGTCGGCGAGCTGGGAGCGGGCGCGCGGACGCAGCTCGGGCGGGAGGGCCTGCCAGGTGTAGGTCTCGACCTCGAGGTGACGGGTGAGCGGGTGCGGGCCGCCGACGAGGCCGGTCAGCGCGGCTTTGAGCACCGGGAGGGTGGCGGTGAGGGGCGCGACGGGGGCCGCGTGCAGGGGGATGTGGAAGTGGGCGCGCCAGGGAGTCCCGTCGGGCAGGGCGCCGCCGGCCAGGGCTTCGCCGAGGTCGTCGGTGCCGTGCAGGCCGGCGGCGGTGGCCGTTCCGGTCGCAGGGGCCGTTCCGGTCGCGGGTGCCGGGGCGGCGGCGGGGGCCGGGGCGGTGGCGGTGACCGTGCGGGTCTGGTGCAGGAAGCGGGGCTCGTCGAACTTGGCGAGGGCTTCGCGGACGGCCGGGAGACGGGGGTGTTCGGCGTGCAGGGCGGCCGACAGCTGGGATTTGACGATGGGGACGCGGGCTTCGGCCAGCGCGTCCAGGGCGGTGTCCGGGTCTTCGAAGGAGGTGGCGAGATGGCACGTGTCGACGCAGACGCCGATGCGGTCGTGCGCGATCGCGGTGAGCGGGGTGAGGGCGTCGGCGGTGGTCTCGATGATGCAGCCGGGTTCCGGTTCGAGACCGACGCGGACGGAGCGGCCGGTCAGGTCCGCCAGCGCGTCGAGGCGTTCGGCGAGGGTGACCAGGGCGGTGCGGGCCGTCTCGGCGCGGTCGGCGTTCCAGGCGGTGCGCCAGCCCAGCGGGAGGGTGGAGACGGTGCCCTCGGTCACGTCGTCGGGGAGGAGTCCGGCGAGAACCCGGGCCAGCGCAGTGGTGTGGTCCAGCCGTTCCGGGTCGGCCCAATCCGGCTTGTACACCCGGTACTTGACCTCCTCGGCACCGAAGCCCTCATAGGGGAAGCCGTTGAGGGTGACCACCTCCAGGCCGCGCCGGTCGAGCTCGGTGCGCAGCCCGCGCAGCGCCGCCGGGTCGGCGTCGAGAGCACGGGCGGCGTCCTTGGCCAGCCACAGACCGATCCCGAGCCGGTCGCGGCCGAGCCGGCGGCGGACGGGTTCGCAGTGGTCCCGGAGTTGCGCGAGGACACCGTCGAGGGTCTCGGCGGGGTGGACGTTGGTGCAGTAGGCGAGGTGGACGGTCGTGCCGTCGGGGTGCCGGAAGCGCATCGCTCACTCCCCGCCGCGCAGGATGGAGTTGCCCTCGTGGGTGGCGTCGAGGGTGGCCACGTCGAGACGGAGGCGGCCGCTGAGGCCGTAGAAGGCGACGGGGTTGCGCCACAGGACGAGATCGACGTCGTCCTCGGAGAAGCCCTCCGCGAGCATCAGGTCGGCGACCCTGCGCGTCTTGAGGGGGTCGCTCCTGCCCCAGTCCGCCGCCGAGTTCACCAGCACCTTGTCCGGGCCGTACCCGCGCAGGATCTCGATCATGCGGTGCTCGTCCATCTTGGTGTCGGGATAGACGGAGAAGCCCAGCCAGCAGTCGGCGTCCTTCGCCTCTTTCACGGTGGTCTCGTTGAGGTGGTCGAGCAGGACCCGGTCCGGGGACAGCGCGGACTCCCGCACGACGTCGAGGGTGCGGCGCAGGCCGGCCAGTTTGTCGCGGTGCGGGGTGTGCACGAGCGCGGGCAGGGCGTGCTCGGCGGCCAACTGGAGCTGGGCGGCCAGGGCGGTGTCCTCGGCGGGAGTCATCGAGTCGTAGCCGATCTCGCCGACAGCCACGACGTGGTCCTTGACCAGATAACGGGGCAGTTCCTCCAGTACGGCGGCGCAGCGCGGGTCGTTCGCCTCCTTCGGGTTGAGGGCGAGCGTGCAGTGGTGGGCGATGCCGTACTGGGCGGCCCGGAAGGGCTCCCACCCGAGGAGGGAGTCGAAGTAGTCGAAGAACGACGCCGGGGACGTGCGGGGCTGGCCCAGCCAGAACGACGGCTCCACTACGGCACGGACGCCGGCCGCGTGCATCGCCTCGTAGTCGTCGGTGGTGCGCGAGGTCATGTGGATGTGGGGGTCGAAGATGCGCATCAGGACTCCTTGCCGTGGGGGTGGGCCGGGCGGTGGACACTTCCCGTGCCGTGGGGGTCCGTGCCGTGGAGATCTGGGCTGTGACGTTCTGGGCAGTCGGGGGTGCTTGCCTCGTCCGGGGCCTGGGCCTGGGCCTGGGCGGGTGTGGCGGGCGTGGCGGGCGTGGCGGGCGTGCCTGTGTCGGTCAGGGCCAGGACGCGTTGCAGGTCGGTGGGCACGGGGCGGCCCGCGGCGGTGCGTTCGGCGGCGTAGTCGCCGAGCATGCGCGCGAGTTCGCCGTCGGCTCGGGCGCGCTGTTCGAGGCCTGCCACCTCGTCGACGGGCACCCCGACGAACAGGCACTTCAGGACGGCGTGCCGCCAGGCGTGGGCGTCGAGGTGGCGGGCCGCGTAGGGGCCGACCGCGGCGGCGAGGAGCCGGGTGTCGTGGGTGCGCAGGGCGTCCTCGACGAGCGGGAGGGCCTCGGGGCCGGGAACCAGATGGGGCAGCGCGTGCAGGACCGCGCGCCGCTCGTCGGCGGTGCCCTGGTGGTAGACGCGGGCCAGGGTGGCCGGGTCGGCGCGGGCGGCGTGGAGGATGAGCAGCCGGGCGGCTTCGGCGTGCCGACTGCCGCATCGGCGTCCGGCCTCAGCGAGCCTCAACTCCCATACGGAGATGGGTCCGTGGGTGCCGGGGTGCGCGGCGGCTTCGTCGAGCGCCCGGCCGAACCAGGCGCGGGCGGCCTCGTCGAGATGGGTGTCGAGGTGGCTGCGCAGGGCGTCGAGGGGAGTGTGGGCGGGGGTGGGGCCCGTCTGTTCCGCTTCCGGGGTCGCCGGGGCGGCTTGGGGGCGGGTCATGGGGTGCTCCCTTCCGGGGTGGCGGAGGGCTCGCCGGGTGCCGGGTGCGGGTTCGCGGCTGGGTGCGGGCGGCCGGGATGGGGGGCGGCGGACCGGTCGTAGGCGGCCTCGGCGGATGCCGCCGCGCGGCGGAGGAAGGGGAGGGAGAGTTCGGCGTAGTGCGGGCCGGCGTGGGAGTGACGGGGCAGTTCGACCACCGTCAGCCCGCGGTAGCCGGTGGCGGCCAGGGCCGCGAGGACGGCCGGGAAGTCGATCTCGCCCGCTCCGAGAGGGAGGTGTTCGTGGACCCCACGGCGCATGTCCTCGATCTGGACATGCCGCAGCCAGGGGCCGGCGGCGCGGACGCAGTCGGCGGGAGGGAGCGGCTCGAGGCACTGGCAATGGCCGATGTCGAGGGTGAGGCCGAGGAACGCCGGGTCGCCGAGGGTGCGGCGCAGCCGGTGGAAGTCGGCGAGCGTCGCGAGCAGGTGGCCGGGTTCGGGTTCGATCGCGAGGGGGATGCCGGCGGTCGCAGCGGCCTCCAGGACGGGGGTGAGCGTGTCGGCGAGGCGTTGCCATGCCGTCTCCGGGTCGGTGCCCGGCGGCATCGTCCCGCTGAAGCAGTGGACGGCGTGCGCGCCGAGGTCGCCGGCGATCCGGACGGCGCGCAGCAGCAGGTCGACGCGGCGGGCGCGGTCGTCCGGCTCCGGGTCCAGCAGGGACGGCCCGTGCTTGCGGCGCGGGTCGAGGACATAGCGGGCGCCGGTCTCCACGGTGACGCCGAGCCCCAGCGCGTCCAGCCGGTGCGCGAGACGCCGGGTGCGGGCGGCGAGGTCCGGGGCGAGCGGGTCCAGGTGCATGTGGTCGAGCGTCAGTCCGACGCCGTCGTAGCCGAGGTCGGCGAGGAGGCCGAGGGCGTCGTCGACGCGGAGATCGGCGAGGCCGTTGGTGCCGTAGCCGAAGCGGAGCGGGGGCCGGGTGGTCTCCGCGTCCGCGGGCCCGACGACTCCATGCGCCGCCCGCCCGTCCCGCCCTTCCCCGCTCACCCCGTCTCCCCGCCGGACCTCGTGGTGGATTCGCGCCGTGCCCCGGGCGTATGTCGTCCGCCGCGTTCGCCGCCCTCGCCGCCTTCGTCGGACTCGCCGGGCCCGCCCTTCAACCGCTGGGCGAACCGCGCCAGCTCCGTGTGCTGGTCGGCCAAGGCGGACGGCGCGTCGCCCACGGGGTCCTTGAAGAAGAAGGCGAGTTCGGTGAGCGGTCCGGACAGGGCCACCTCGTGGGCCCGGGCCGTGAGGCGGGCCAGGTCGAGGACGAGGGGCGCCGCGAGCGCGGAGTCGCAGCCCTGCCAGATGGTCTGGAGGATCATGCGGGTGCCGAGGAAGCCGTCGAAGGCGACGTGGTCCCAGGCCGTCTTCCACTCCCCCAGGACGGGGACGTCGTCGATGTGGACCTGGCCTTCCGGTGTGGTGCCCAGGGTGTCGGCGAGGACGCGTTCCTTGCCGGCGTTCTTCGCCTCGGCCGCGGCCGGGTCGGCCAGAGCGGCTCCGTCGCCGCTGCCCAGGAGGTTGGTGCCGGACCAGGCCCGGACGGCGAGCGCCCGCCCAGCGAACATCGGGCCGAGGGCGGAGCGCAGGAGTGTCTGGCCGGTCTTGCCGTCGCGGCCCGCGTACGGCAGTCCGCTCGACTCCGCCAAGGAGGCGAGCGCCGGATGGTGCAGCCCCGTGGACGGAGTGAAGTTGACGTACGGGCAGCCCGCGCGCAGGGCGGCCGCCGCGTACAGGGAGCTCGACGGGAGCGCGGGGCCGGTCGCCGCGGGTTCTGTGGAGGCCACGTTCACCACCACCGCCCGCGCCAGACCGGACCGTCGCACGAAGTCCCGGATATCGGCGGCGAACACGGAGATCAGCTGTTCCTCGGTCCGGGTGTCACCGCCCGGGACCGGACCGCCGGGTCTGATCTCCCGGTCGGCGGCGGTGAGTTCGGCGTCCACCGCTGCGGGAAGACCCGCCGGGAGGACCCCGCCGGCCACGAGCTGCTCGGCGCGTTTGGGGAGAGGGCAGTCGCCTGTGTCGTGTCCGCCGAAGACGAGGCGGGACAGGGCCGGCAGGCCACTGTCGGCGAAGGCAGGCGTCTCGGTGACCAGACCCGTCGGCGGGTGCAGACCGGCCGTGACGGCCGCGCACCCCGCGACCACGGTCGTGGCCACGGAACCGCGGGCCCCGATCAGCCAGACGCCGACGCGCGGGGTACGGGAGAGGGACGCGGACATGAGCAGCCTCCTTGTCGTGCGCGAACCCCGAAGAGCGAGAAGGAAGAGAAAAGGGAGAAAAGGGAGGGGCGGCAGCGAGGGGAGAAAGGGGACGGAGAGGCGAGACGGAGAGGCGAGGGGGACGAGATGAGTGAGGTGGGGACGGCGGGCGGGGGTCCGGCGTCCCCCGCCCGCCGCCGTTCAGTCGCCCTGGACGGGCCGTTCCCCGCCGGGCAGTTCCTTGATCCGGACGTCGCGGAAGGACACCTGGTCGTCGGCTCCGTGGTTCTGCAGGCCGAGGTGTCCGTCGCGCAGGCTGCGGGCCGGATCGGTGTTGGTGAAATCGTTGATCTTCTCGCCGTTGAGCCAGACGCGCAGGCGTTCGCCTTCCACGCGGATCTCGTACGTGTTCCACTCCCCCGGCGCGTTCAGCGCACGGTCGCGCTTCTTCAGGTCGGCGGACCGGAAGCCGTAGACGGACCCGGTGGTTCTCTCGGGGACGTCGGTGGCGTCGATCTGGATCTCGTATCCGTTGTTCACGGCGGACCACGGGTCGTCCGACGGCGGGAAGCCCACGAACACACCGGAGTTGTCGTCCCCGGAACCGGCACCGGAGCCGCTCGGATCGCCGGCCGTGGTCCTCCAGTCGAGCTTCAGGGAGTACGACCCGAAGCTCCGATCGGCGTACCAGAGCAGGCCCATGCCGCCCGTAGACGTCAACGTGCCGTCGCCGGAGAGGGTGAAGGAACCGGGTCCGGCCTGTCGCCAGCCTTCCAGGGACGTGCCGTCGAACAGTGGACGGTATCCATTCTCCGGTCGACAGTCCGCCTGCATGCCGTCGACTGCATACAAGATCCCGCCCAGCAGGTGTCTACGGAATACCGGATCCCCGTAGGACTCCTTCGTGTGGCCGCCCCCGGTGTAGAAGGCGCGGCCGCCCTGGTAATTCTGGCACCAGGCGATCGGATGGTCACCGTTCATGGTGCCGCCCGTGTACGACGACTCGTCGAGCGAGGCCAGGACGTGCACCCGCTCGCGCGGATTGGAGCGGTAGTTGTACCACTCGTCGGTGCGGCTCCACGTGCGATCGAGTCCGGAGGTCGCCGGGTGGGCCCGGTCCTCCACGTCGACCGTCGCGGACTGGATCGCCGGGTGCGACTCGAACCAGGCGCCGACGACGCCGCCGTAGAACGCCCAGTCGTACTCCGTGTCGGCCGCCGCGTGGACCCCGACGTAGCCGCCGCCGTGCCGGATGTAGCCCTCGAAGGCGGCCTGTTGGACGGCGTCCAGGACGTCCCCGGTCGTCGACAGGAAGACGACGGCGTCGTAGCGCCGCAGGTTCGCCGGCGTGAACGCGCCCGCGTCCTCGGTCGCGTCCACCCGGAAACCGCTCGCCGCGCCGAGCTCCCGCACCGCCGTGACACCGTCCGGGATCGAGTCGTGCCGGAAACCGGCCGTCTTCGAGAAGACCAGCACGCGTTTCCCGCCGGCCACTGTCCCGTGGGCTCCTTTCCCGCCGTCCCCTCTCGTGCTGTCCCCTTTCCCGTCGGGTCCGGAGTGCGACGCGGCCGGGCCCGAGACACTGCCGAGGAGCAGCGCCGCGCCCACCACCGCGGTCGCCAGTCTGCGGATCGCAGGCATCACGTGCCCTCCTCTCAGCCGGTCGTGAAGGTGAAGTCGTCGACGTCGAAGAGAGCGCCGGAGCCGCCCTTGAAGACGAGGTAGAGCGTGGTGGTGCCGCGCGGCGTGCGGGACAGGTCGGCGCTGACGTCCTGGAAGCTCTCCCAGCCGCCGGTCACCGGCACGGTGGCCTTGCCGAGCAGGGTGCCGGTCGGTGAGCCGGCGCGGATCTCCAGCCGTCCGCCCACGCCGCCCGAGGAGACCCGTGCCGTGATCTTCTTGGCATTGCTGACGACGTACGGCGTGAAGGAGATCCAGTCACCGTTGTCGATGTCGCCGACCGTCCTGCCGCCGTGGGCGCCGTCCTTGGTGATGACGGTGACACCGGAGGCGTCGCCGAAGTGCTCGGCCTGACGGTGGCGCGGCTGGAGGACGCTCTGGTCGTGCGAGGTCAGCGCGGCCTGGCCGCCGCCTCCGCCGTCGGTGTACGCCGCGTCGAGCACCCCGAAGATGTTGGCGTCCTCGTCGTGGCCGCCGTCGGCGCTGGTCTGGAGAGTTCCGGTACAGCCTGTCGCCGACGTCACCGGGTGGCCGTGGCTGTCGTGACCGAGGACGAAGGTGACCTCGACCTTGGAGCAGTCGATCGCCTTGCCGTCCTCAGGGTCGGTGACCTTCACCTTGAACGGGATCGCGTCGCCGAAACTGAACAGCTGCCCGTCCTTCGGCGCCTCCAGGACCACCTTGGGCGCCGTGTTTCCCACGACGATCTGCACACTCGCGCCGCCGGTGCGGCCGGAGGCGTCCTCGGCGGTCAGGGTCGCGGTGTACGTGCCGTTCTTCTTGTACTTGTGGGTGGGGTTCGCCGCCGTCGAGGTGCCGCCGTCGCCGAAGTCCCAGCTGTAGGTGAGCGCGTCGCCGTCCTGGTCGGTGGAGCCGGCCGAGGAGAAACGTACCTTCAGTGAGGCCTGCCCCGAGGTGCGGTCGGCCGTGGCCTGGGCGACCGGGGAGTGGCCGTCGGTGGCGTTCTCGATGCGGTACAGACCCGAGTGCTCGTCACCGCCGAACCAGGCGGTGCCGTAGTCGAGGACGTACAGCGCGCCGTCGGGCCCGAACGCCATGTCCATCACCTGAGTGCCGGTCCACGGGACGGAATTGATCGACTGCACTCCGCCGTTCGCATCGCTGGTGATGCGCTTGATCCAACGGCGACCGAACTCCCCGGCGAAGAAGTCGCCGTCGTAGGCCTGCGGGAACTTCACCGGCGAGTCGAGCGAGGCGTCGTAGTGGTAGACGGGGCCGCCCATGGGGGACTCGGAACCGTCGCCGAACTCGGGCACCGACGGGCCGTTGTACGGGATCCAGGCGGGCTGGGCCGGGGGCAGGTCGGTGAGGCCGGTGTTGTGCGGCGAGGTGTTCTTCGGGGCGGCGCAGTCGAAGGGCGCGCCGGATACACCGGTCGCGAAATCGTATGCGATATACGGGTCATTGTCGCCCGTGCAGAACGGCCACCCGAAGTTGCCGGGACCGGTGACCCGCGCGAACTCGACCTGGCCGCCCGGCCCCCGGGCCGGATCGGCGGCACCGGCGTCGGGGCCGTAGTCGCCGACGTAGAGGATTCCCGTGGCTTTGTCGACGCTGAAGCGGAACGGGTTACGGAAACCCATCGCGTAGATCTCGGCCCGCGTCTTGTCCGTGCCGGGCGCGAAGAGGTTGCCGTCGGGGATGGCGTACGAGCCGTCGGCATTCACCTTGATGCGCAGGATCTTGCCCCGCAGGTCGTTGGTGTTCCCGGAGGAACGGCGGGCGTCGAAGGCGGGGTTGCGGCCTTCGCGATCGTCGATCGGCGTGAAGCCGTCAGACTGGAAGGGGTTGGTGTCGTCGCCGGTGGACAGGTACAGGTTGCCCGCCGCGTCGAAGTCGATGTCACCCCCTACATGGCAGCACAGACCGCGCGACGCGGGCACGTCGAGGATCTTCGTCTCACTCGCGGCGTCGAGGGTGCCGTCCGTCTTCAGCACGAAGCGGGAAAGGCGGTTGACTCCGTCGAAGGGAGCGAAGTCGGCGGCCGTGCCGGTCTCGGGGGCGTCGCCCGCCGGGGTGTCCAACGGCGGTGCGTAGTAGAGGTAGATGAAGCGGTTCGCCGTGAACTCCGGGTCCACGCCGATGCCTTGGAGGCCTTCCTCGTCGTGGGCGTAGACGTCGAGTTTGCCCGCCAGCCGGGTGTTGCCGGCGGCGTCGGTGATGCGGAGTTCGCCGTCGCGCGAGGTGTGCAGGACCGAGCGGTCGGGCAGCACCGCGAGCGACATGGGCTCGCCGACCTCGGCCTCCCCCTTGGCGAGGGTGACCTGCTGGAAGTCCTCGGCGGCGGCCGCCGGGTCGGCGACGGCTGCGCCGGCCTGGGGCGTGGTGAGGGTGAGGGATGCGCCGGCCAGCAGCGCGCCGCCCAGGAGGGCGATCGCTCTGCGCAGCGTAGGACGTCGTCTGTGGGTCTCGGCTCTGCGGGTGCCGGTGGTGGGGTCGTTCCCGTGCACGGATGCCTCCAGAAAGGGGCTGGTTGTACGGGCGGGTTCATGCGCCGGGATGCGCCGTCATCCCGGAGACTGATGGAGCGTCAGAGGCTGGTTCGGTTGGGACAGTTCCTGACAGAACGTCAGAGAGTGTTGATTCGGGCCCGGTTCGGGCTCAGTTGCCGAAAGCCGCGTCGAAGGCGACCGTCGGCGGTTCGAAGTCGTAGGCCTTGAGGCGGGCCAGGGCCTCCGGGGCGCCCTGCAGTCGGTCCATGCCGGCGTCCTCCCACTCCACCGAGATCGGACCCTGGTAGTCGATGGAGCGCAGCATGCGGAAGACGTCTTCCCAGGGGACGTCGCCGTGGCCGGCGGAGACGAAGTCCCAGCCGCGGCGCGGGTCGCCCCAGGGCAGATGGGAGCCGAGTCGACCGTTGCGGCCGTCGAGGCGCTTACGGGCTTCCTTGCAGTCCACGTGGTAGATGCGGTCGCGGAAGTCCCACAGGAAGCCCACCGGGTCGAGGTCCTGCCACACGAAGTGACTGGGGTCGAAGTTGAGGCCGAAAGCCGGTCGACGGTCGACTGCATCCAGCGTGCGTACAGTCGTCCAGTAGTCGTATGCGATCTCGCTGGGGTGGACCTCGTGAGCGAACCGCACGCCCTGCGCGTCGAAGACGTCCAGGATCGGGTTCCAGCGCTCGGCGAAGTCCTCGTAACCGCGCTCGATCATCGACTCGGGGGCGGGCGGGAACATGGCGACCAGGTGCCATATCGCGGAGCCGGTGAAGCCGATCACCGACTCGACGCCGAACGCCGCCGCCGCCCTCGCGGTGTCGGCGATCTCAGCGGCGGCTCGCCGCCGCACGCCCTCGGGCTCACCGTCGCCCCAGATGCGGGCGGGCAGGATGGCCTGGTGGCGTTCGTCGATGATGGCGTCGCATACCGCCTGCCCCACCAGGTGGTTGGATATGGCCCAGCACTTCAGGCCGTACTTGTCGAGGAGTTGGTGGCGGGACTTCACGTAGTCCGGGTCCGCGAGCGCCTTGTCGACCTCGAAGTGGTCGCCCCAGCAGGCGAGTTCGAGGCCGTCGTAGCCGAAGTCGCGGGCGAGGCGGCAGACCTCTTCCAGGGGCAGGTCGGCCCACTGGCCGGTGAAGAGTGTGAATGTGCGCGGCATGCTCCAGGCCTTCCTCGGTCCTCAGTCCGCTATCGGGGTGTAGACGGAGTTCTTCTCGGCGCTCTCCTCGACCGCCGCCAGGACGCGCTGCACCTGCAGTCCGTCGGCGAAGGAGGGCTCGGGCCGGTGGCCCTCGGCGACGGCGTGGACCAGGTCGCGGGCCTGGTGGACGAACGTGTGCTCGTAACCGAGGCCGTGGCCCGGCGGCCACCAGGCGTCCAGGTAGGGGTGGTCGGGTTCGGTGACGAGGATGCGACGGAAGCCCGCGTGCGTGCCCGGTTCGGTGGCGTCGTGGAACCAGAGTTCGTTGAGGCGCTCCAGGTCGAACGCCAACGAGCCGCGCTCACCGTTGAGTTCGAGACGCAGAGCGTTCTTGCGGCCCGTGGCGAACCGGGTCGCCTCGAAGGAGGCCAGCGCCCCGGAGGCGAAGCGGCCGGTGAAGAGGGCGGCGTCGTCGACGGTGACCGTGCCGGTGCCGTCGGCGGACGTCGCGCTCAGCCCGCTCGTCTGGCCGCCGGGCAGCGGCCGCTGCCGTACGAAGGTCTCGGTGAGCGCGGAGACCCCGGCGAGCCGCTCCCCCGCCAGGTGTTGCGCCAGGTCGACGATGTGCGCGCCGAGGTCGCCGAGGGCGCCGGAGCCGGCCAGCTCCCGGCGCAGTCGCCAGGTCAGCGGGAACTCCGGATCGACGAGCCAGTCCTGAAGGTATGACACCCGCACATGGCGCAGGGTGCCCAGCCTGCCCTCGGCGACCATCCGCCGGGCCAGGGCGGTGGCCGGAACGCGACGGTAGTTGAAGCCGACCATCGCCAACTGACCGCGCTCATAAGCGGTTTCGGCGGCTCGCGCCATGGTCTCCGCTTCCTCGACGGTGTTCGCGAGGGGCTTCTCGCACAGGACATGTTTGCCGGCGGCCAGCGCGGCGACGGCGATCTCGGCGTGCGAGTCGCCGGGAGTGCAGATGTCGACGAGGTCGACGTCGTCCCGGGCGATCAGAGCACGCCAGTCGGTCTCGGTCGCCGCCCAGCCGTGCCGGTCGGCCGCCGCGCGCGCGGCGGAGGCGTCGCGGCCGCAGATCACGGCGAGGACCGGGCGGCGGGGCAGATCGAAGACGCGACCCGCGGTGCGCCAGCCCTGGGAGTGGGCGGCGCCCATGAACGCGTAACCCACCATCCCCACGCGGAGCGGCGGCTTGCCGGCCTCCGGCCCTGCTGACTGCTGCGGCTGTTCCATACGGTTGTCTCCTCGTCGTCGTGGCACGGTGGGGGGTGGGACGCCGTCGGGCTCAGGGGCCCTGTCCGTCGGCCGACGGACCCCTGGCGGGAACCGATGACACCGCGCGGAAGGCGCTTCGGCCGGTTCGGGCGGGCCCGCCAGGACGGGCCATGCTCGCTCGAGCCTCTACGCCACTGCCGATGGGCACGTCGACCTGCGGGCACGTCGACCCGCGGGCACGTCGACCCGCGGGCCCATCGGCCGCTGGGCCCATCGGGTCCGTCGGGCAGCGCGCGGACGCCGCCGACCTGTGGCCCTTACAGCGAGAGCTTGCGGTGTCCGGCACCGCGGGTGCGGAGCGCGCCTGCCCGACTGCCGATGACTGCGGGCGACTGCCCATGGCCCCTGCACCGGACGCCGTGAGCACAGCCCCGACGGCCCACGGCCCACGGCCCATCGCCCAGACCCGTGCCCCTTGCACTTGGCCCGTGCCCCTGCCCGTGCCCCGGCCCCTGCCATCCGGCAGCCGTCCCCGGTGAGCGGCTCCCGCCCGTCGGACCGGGCGCGTCCTATTTGAAGCCGGTGGACATGTACTGGTCGACGTTGGTCTTGTCGACGACCGCCGAATAGAGGGTGATCGAGGCGGGGATCTCGTACTCGGCGAGACCTCCGACGCCCTTGCCCTGGCCGAGTGCACGAGCGAGGTCGATCGCGGAGGCGGCCATGGTCGGCGGGTAGAGAACGGTTGCTTTCAGGACTCCGCTGTCCGCTTTGATCGCCTGGAAGGCGGCGAGGGCGCCCGCGCCGCCGACCATCATGAAGTCGTCGCGCCCGGCCTGCTCGATGGCGCGCAGCGCGCCCACGCCCTGGTCGTCGTCGTGGTTCCACAACGCGTCGAACTTGGGCTGCGCCTGCAGGAGTTGGGCCATCTTGGCCTGTCCCGACTCGACGGTGAACTCGGCGGCCTGGCGGGCCACCTTCTTGACGTTGGGGTAGTTCTTCAGGGCGTCGTCGAAGCCCTGGGTGCGCTGCTTGGTGAGCTCCAGGTTGTCCAGGCCGGCCAGCTCGATCACCCGGGCTTCGGACTTGCCCTTGAGTTTCTCGCCGATGTAGTGGCCCGCGTTGAGTCCCATGCCGTAGTTGTCGCCGCCGACCCAACACCGGTACGCCTGGGGGGTGTTGAAGATGCGGTCGAGGTTGACCACGGGGATGCCCGCGCGCATCGCCTTCAGGCCGACCTGGGTGAGGGCCTTGCCGTCAGCGGGCAGTACGACCAGGACGTCGACCTTCTTGTTGATGAGGGTCTCGATCTGGCCGATCTGCTGGGCGGTGTCGTTCGAGCCCTCGGTGATCTCCAGGGTCACGTCGGAGTACTTCTTCGCGCGGCTCGTGGCGTTGTCGTTGATGGCGTTGAGCCAGCCGTGGTCGGCCTGCGGTCCGGCGAAGCCGATGGTGACCTGCTTACCTGGCTTGTCGTCGGCGGCAGGCCGGTCGTTCGCCGCCGGTTCCTCGTCCTTGGATTCGTTGCTGGTGCAACCCACGAGGAGGGTGCCGGCGGAGACGGCGGCGGCCCCGAAGAGCATGTTTCTGCGACTGGTGAAGCGGCTCGGATAAGGTGTCGGCTCTGGCATGGCGGTGAACCCTTTCCTCAGTTCGTGCTCGCGGTACGGCGCTGGACCAGCACGGCGGCGACGATGATCGCGCCCTTGGCGATCTGCTGGACGTCGCTCTGCAGGTTGTTCAGGGCGAAGATGTTGGTGATCGTGGTGAAGATCAGTACGCCGAGCACGGACCCGGTGATGGTGCCGCGCCCCCCGGTGAGCAGCGTGCCGCCGATGATCGCGGCCGCGATGGCGTCGAGCTCGTAGAGGTTTCCGTTGGTGTTCTGGCCGGAGCCGGACAGGATGATCAGCAGGAAGGCGGCGATGCCGCAGCACAAGCCGGACAGCAGGTAGAGGTAGAGCCGTTGACGGCGTACGTCGATGCCGGCGAGCCGGGCGGCCTCCGCGTTGCCGCCGACCGCGACCGCACGGCGGCCGAAGGTGGTGCGGTTCAGCACCAGCCAGCCGATGATCGTCACGATCGCGAAGACGATCACCAGCGGCGGGACGCCGAGCACGTACGAGTCGCGCTCGCCCAGGTCGAGGATGCCGTCGACGGTCACGATCTGCGTCCGGCCGTCCGTGATCTGGAGCGCCAGCCCGCGGGCGGAGGCCAGCATGGCGAGCGTCGCGATGAACGGCACCGTCCCCCCGTACGCGATGAGCAGTCCGTTGACCAGACCGCAGCCCACGCCGACGATCACCGCGGTGAAGAAGATGCCCGCGAAACCGTACTCCTGGGTGGCGACCGTGGTGGCCCACACCGAGGAGAGGGCGACGATCGCGCCGACCGAGAGGTCGATCCCCCCGGAGGTGATGACGAAGGTCATGCCGACGGTGACGACGCCGATCACCGAGGCCTGGGTGAGGACGAGTTGCAGATTGCGGGTGTCGAGGAACTCGTCCGGCTTGGTGACGCCGCCGATCACGACGAGCGCGGCGAGCACGCCCAGCAGGGAGAGGGTGCGGACGTCGGTGCGGGCCATCAGGTTGCGCCAGGCGGGGAGCGGGATCTGCGGCACCTTGTCGGTGCTGTCCCGCGGTGGGGAGACGGGCTGCGTCATGACGCCGAACTTCCTTCCATGACGAGATCGAGTACGCGGTGTTCGTCCAGCTCACGGGCGGGTGCCGTGTGGACGACGCGGCCCTCGCGGAGCACCAGCACGCGGTCGGCGAGGCCGAGCACCTCGGGCACCTCGCTGGAGACCAGCAGCACGGCGAGGCCTTCGTCCGCCAGTCGACGGACGACTGCATACAGTTCGGCGCGGGCTCCGACGTCGACGCCGCGCGTCGGCTCGTCGAGCAGCAGCACCCGGCAGCCGCGCAGCAGCCATCGGGCCAGGACGGCCTTCTGCTGGTTGCCACCGGACAGGGTGCGCACGGGAACGGACGGGTTGTCGGGACGTAGCGACAGCTCACGCGTCGCGGCCCGCGCCGCTCCCCGTTCGGCCCGCCGGTCGATCCAACCCGCGCGTGCGAAACGGGACATGGAGGAGACGGAGACATTGCGGGTGACGGATTCCAGCATCAGCAGGGCCTGCGCCTTGCGTTCCTCGGGGGCGAGGCCGAGGCCGGCCCGTACGGCCGCGGGCACGCTGCCGGGGCGCAACGGCCGTCCGTCGACCAGGACTTGGCCGGCGCTGGGCTTTCGCGCTCCGTAGATCGTCTCCAGGATCTCCGAGCGTCCCGAGCCGACCAACCCGGCCAGCCCGACGATCTCTCCGGGCCGTACCGTCAGGTCGAGGGACGCGAACTCGCCGTCCCGGGCGAGCCCACGCACCTCCAGCACCGGCTTCCCGGCCCCGACACCGGCCTCGGCTACCGCCGCGGCATCCGACGGCCGCTCGGGGAAGACGTATTCGACGTTGCGCCCCGTCATCAACGCCACGACCTCGCGGGTCGGCGTCGCCTTGGCGGGCAGCCCGCCCGCCACCGCCCGTCCGTCCTTCAGAACGGTCACGCGGTCGCCGATGCGGCGGATCTCCTCCAGCCGGTGCGAGATGTAGACGACCGCCACCCCGTCGGCGGTCAGGCCGCCGACGATGCGGAACAGGTTGTCGACCTCGTCGGGGTCGAGGGCCGCGGACGGTTCGTCCATCACGATGAGCCGTACGTCGTGGGAGAGGGCCCGCGCCATGGAGACGATCTGTTGCTGCGCCGCCGACAACTCGCCCACCAGACGCGCCGGATCGATCTCGGGGTGCCCAAGTCGCTTCAACAGAACGGCAGTCGAGGCGCGTGCCGCCTTGCCCCGTACGACGAACCCGACGGCCGTGGGTTCATGTCCCAGGTGGACGTTCTCAGCCACCGACAGGTGCTCCACCAGGTCGAGTTCCTGGTAGATGGTGGCAATGCCCAGGCGCATGGCGGCGATGGGAGAGCGCAGGGTGACGGGGTCTCCCTGCCAGCGGATGACGCCGTCGTCGGGCTGGTGCGCACCGGCAAGGACCTTGATGAGGGTGGACTTCCCGGCACCGTTCTGGCCGAGCAGGCAGTGCACTTCGCCGGCCTGGACGTCGAGATCGACGCCGTCCAACGCCCGTACTCCGGGAAAGGACTTGGTGATACCGAACATGCTGAGCAGTGGTGGTGATGCCATGTGGTTCCCCTCGGCGGGCGGGCGGGCCGGAGTCAGGGCAGAACAAGTCGTCGTTCTCAGGGCAGGATCGGGCAGCAGGCGTGCCGGTGAACCGTGTCAACGGGATCGACGGCGGGCTTGCCGAAACCGTGTGTCGGGTAGCGGGTAGCGAGTACGGAAGCGGATCTACGCGGGTGAGAACAGGTGGTCGCTGATCAGCCGGGCAGCGCCGATCACACCGGCGGTGGGGCCCAACTCCCCCAGTACGATGGGTAGGTTGCCGGTCGCGAGCGGCAGCGACTGGCGGTACACCTGGGTGCGGATCGCGGCGAGCAGGGTGTGTCCCAGGCCGGTCACCCCGCCGCCGATCACCACCAGGCCGGGGTTGAAGAACGAGACGAGTCCGGCGATGACCTGGCCGACGCGGTTGCCGCCGTCCCGGATCATCTCGAGAGAGGTGGCGTCGCCCGCGGCGGCCGCGGCGGCGACATCGACGGCGGTGAGGCCGCCGTTCGTCTCCAGCCGTGCCGCGAGTTCCGCCGACAGACCCTGCTGGGCCGCTTCCACCGCGTCACGGGCCAGGGCCGCGCCGCTGAAATAGGCCTCCAGGCAACCGCGGTTGCCGCAGGCGCACGGACGGCCGTCGGGCACGGCCTGGATGTGCCCGATGTCCCCCGCGCTGCCGGTCGTACCGCGGTAGACCTGGCCGCCGACGACGATGCCGCAGCCGATGCCGGTGCCGATCTTGACGCAGAGGAAGTCGGCGACGGTGCGGGCGACGCCCGCGTGCTGCTCCCCCATCGCCATGAGGTTCACGTCGTTGTCGACCATGACCGGGCAGCCGAGCTCCTGGCTGAGCGCCTCCCGCACGGGGAAGCCGTCCCAACCCGGCATGATCGGCGGTGCGACCGGCACACCCTCGGGGAAGCGGACCGGCCCGGGTACGCCGATACCGGCGCCGTCGAAGCCTTCGGCGAGCCCAGTCGCCCTCAACTTCGCCGCCATGGAAAGGACTTGCTCGAAGACCGCGACCGGTCCATCACGTACGTCGAGGGGCTGGTTGAGGTGTCCGAGGGTCTCCAGTTCGGCGTTGGTGACGGCGACGTCGACCGAGGTCGCGCCGATGTCGACGCCGAGCAGGCGCAGCCCCGGGTTGAGCCGGACGTTGTGGGAGCGGCGGCCACCGCGCGAGGCGGCAAGTCCGTCGGCCACGACCAGCCCCGTCTCCAGGAGCCGGTCCACCTCCACCGCCAGCTTGGACCGTGACAGGTCGACCTGATCACCCAGTTGGGCACGGGAGTTGGGGCCGCTGTCCCGCAACAGCTTGAGCAGACGGGCCTGATGAGCGTTCGCGGGTCGTGCCGTCATGCGTCTCACAAACCCCTCCCCGCCTCAATTCGGCCACCAGCGTCGGGCTTTCGAAGGGAACGTAGCAGTGGCTACCCGAACCTGGGAAGAAGATGTGCACGGATTGCCGTCAACTTTCCCCACTCCCAGGACAAAGATCTGGCGCAGCGATGCGGTACGGATGCGCCAGACGCGCCTTGAAGCCAGGGCAGACGGAAGTCCCCTGCACGCGCGCATCGGCGGTCGCCGAACTCACCGTGCGGGTGACGGGTACTGGTGGGAGCATGCCGCCGATCGAGGCATGCGGGCATGCGGGCATGCGGGCATGCGGGCATGCGGGCATGCGGGCATGCGGGCATGCGGGCATGCGGGCATGCGGGCATGCGGGCATGCGGGCATGCG
>NZ_JBFAKW010000088.1:22515-39876 GCF_040655955.1 Streptomyces sp. NPDC050263
GGGGCGCAATACGCCCCGAAGGCGCTCAGGACTTGGCGCGGGCGTGGTACGAGCGACGGGTGTGCTCGGTGTGCTCACGCATCAGCCGGGTGGCCAGCTGTTCGTCGTGGGCGACGATCGCGGCGATCAGATCGCGGTGCTCGATCCAGGACTGGTGGCCGCGCTGCCGCGCGACCGGCGTGTAGTACCAGCGCACCCGGCGGTCGACCTGCGCCGCCAGCTCCGCGAGGACCGCGTTGCCCGCCAGCTCGATGACCTTGGCATGGAAGCGGGCGTTCATGGCGACCGCGGCGTCCACGTCGTCGCGGGCCACGGCCGTCATTCCCTGCGCCACGATCTCGTCCAGGGCCTCGATGCCGGCCTGGTCCGCGTGCGCGGCGGCGAGCCTCGCGGCCTCGGCCTCCAACAGCGTGCGAACGGTGAGGAGTTGGTCCGCCTCGTCTTCGGTCGGCTCGTGCACGAACGCGCCCTGGGCGGGCCTGAGGTCGACCCACCCCTCGGTGTTCAGTCGCTGCAGCGCCTCTCGCACCGGCTGTCGAGAGACACCGAGGTGCGTGGCCAGCTCACTCTCGACCAGGTGCTGTCCGGGCTGAAGAGCGCGGGTGGTGATCAGTTCGAGCAGTGCCTCGTAGACGCGGTCGCGCAGCGGTCCTGGCCGTTCGAGCTTGGGCACCGCACCCTGCGGCAGTCCTGGCGACAACATCGGTCGGTCCCCCTCCTGAGCAACACACCGGGCAACTGCAGCCGAAAGCCACATATCGCGACGCAACGGCTGTCCGCCAGCCGAACGACTGGAACGACTGTCTACAGCCGAGTATCGATTGTCTTTCGTCTACAGTCTACGGCGCACAATAGACCAGAGCGGGGAGCAGTCGATCGCGTCACACTATGCCGCGATCACCCGCACGACCTGCCCGCCGGCCGCGTCCCGCCCCTCGTTCACGGACAGCGCACGACCTGTCCCGCGTACGACAGGTTGCCTCCGAAGCCGAACAGCAGCACCGGGTCCCCCTTGGAGACGGCGCCCTGCTCGACGAGCTTGGAGAAGGCGAGCGGGATGCTGGCCGCGGAGGTGTTACCCGATTCGGTGACGTCACGCGCGACCACCGCGTTGACAGCGCCGATCTTCTGCGCGAGCGGTTCGATGATGCGCAGGTTCGCCTGGTGCAGGACGACGGCCGCGAGGTCCTCGGGCGTGAGCCCGGCCCGCTCACAGGCCTGCCGGGCGAGAGGCGGCAGCTGCGTGGTGGCCCAGCGATAGACGCTCTGCCCCTCCTGCGCGAACCGCGGCGGCTGCCCCTCGATGCGCACCGCGTGCCCCATCTCGGGCACCGAACCCCACAGCACGGGCGCGATGCCGGGCTCGACGCCGTCGGGGCAGGCCTCGACCACGGCGGCGCCCGCTCCGTCGCCGACGAGCACGCAGGTGGTGCGGTCGCTCCAGTCGGTCACCTCGGACATCTTGTCGGCGCCGATGACCAGGGCGCGGGTCGCGGCGCCCGCGCGGAGGGTGTGGTCGGCGGTGGCCAGCGCGTGCGTGAAACCGGCGCAGACGACGTTGACGTCCATCGCGGCCGGCCCCGGGATGCCGAGGCGGGCCGCGACCCGGGCTGCCATGTTGGGCGAGCGGTCGATGGCCGTCGAGGTCGCCACCAGCACCAGGTCGATGTCGCCCGGCGCGAGGCCGGCCGTCGCGAGAGCCTTGGCGGCGGCGTGCGCGGCCAGCTCGTCCACGGGCTCGTCGGGGCCGGCGATGTGGCGCGTGTGGATGCCCACCCGGCTCCTGATCCACTCGTCACTGGTGTCGACCAGGCCCGCAAGATCCTCGTTGGTGAGCACCTTGGCGGGCTGGTAATGGCCGACGGCGGCGATGCGTGAGCCGTTCATTGGGGGGTCCCCTCGTTGCCGTGGGTAGCGGGATCCACCAGTCTGATCAGTGACTCACGGGTACGAGGGCGCGTGAAGCGACAGGAAACCGGTTCCCGGCTTGTCGGCTTCCCCATAGCCTCGGGCACCCGAGCAATCGCCGAGCACCTACCCGCCGAACACGCGCCGCGCCGATGCCGCTACCCGGTGAACAACTGCGTGGCCTTCCGTACCAGCTCATACAGCCCGTAGGCGAGCGGCGTCCCCACCCACAGCCAGGCGAAGGCGATCAGTGGCCGCCGGTCAGGCTGCGGACTCGGGCTGCTGTCGTTCGACATCGGCGGCCTCCCTCGGTGCGGGAACGTGGTGGCGGGCATCGACGGGCCGGACGAGTTCGTTGGCGACGAATCCGACGGCCAGTAGCCCGATCATGATGAACAGGGACAAGGTGTAGAGCGACGAACCGTGCTTCCCGGCCTCCTCCTGCCGGTCGGCGATCCAGTTCACGATCAGCGGGCCGAGGACGCCGGCGGTGGACCAGGCGGTGAGCAGCCGGCCGTGGATCGCGCCGACCTGGTAGGTCCCGAACAGGTCCTTGAGGTAGGCGGGGATCGTCGCGAAGCCGCCGCCGTAGAAGGAGAGGATGACCAGCGCGCACAGGACGAACATGGGCTTCGACGAGTCGCCGATGAGCGCGATCAGCGCGTACATCAGCGCGCCGGCGCCCAGGTACACGCGGTAGATGTTCTTGCGCCCGATCAGGTCGGAGGTCGACGACCAGCCGATGCGGCCGGCCATGTTAGCCGCGGACAGCAGGGCGACGAAACCGGCGGCCGCGGTCACCGAGACGGGCGTGGAGGTGTCGGCGAAGAAGTCCGTGATCATCGGCGCGGCCTTCTCCAGGATGCCGATGCCTGCGGTCACGTTCATGCAGAGCACGACCCACAGGCACCAGAACTGCGGGGTACGCACCGCGCTGCGCGCCGAGACCTGCACGCCCTCGACCGCGCTCGACGCGCCCGCGACCGGCCGCTCGCCGCGCGGCACCCGCACCAGCAGAACGCCCAGCGTCATGAATACCGCATACGAAAGCCCGTGTACGAGAAACGCGAGCGCGATCCCGGAGCTGTCGGAGCCGAACGACTCCAGCATCTGCGCCGACCAGGGCGAGGCGATGAGCGCGCCGCCGCCGAAGCCCATGATGGCGATGCCGGTGGCCATACCGGGGCGATCCGGGAACCACTTGATCAATGTGGAGACGGGCGAGATGTAACCGATTCCGAGGCCGATTCCACCGACGAAGCCGTAGCCCAGGACGATCAGCCAGTACTGCTCGGTGGCGGCGCCGAGCGCGGAGATCAGAAAGCCGGACGAGAAGCAGACCAGGGCGACGGTCATCGCCCAGCGCGGCCCGTTGCGCTCCACCAGCGTGCCGCCGAAGGCCGCGGAGAGGCCGAGCATCACGATGGCGAGCTGGAACGGGAGCGCGCTCTGCGTACCGCTGAGGTCGAGGGCGGACTCCAGCGGCGGTTTGAACACGGACCACGCGTAGGCCTGGCCGATGGAGAGGTGGACCGAGAGGGCGGCCGGGGGGACGAGCCAGCGGCTCCAGCCTGGCGGCGCGACAGGGGGACTCATAAATCCTGAACAGTAGGAACCTGCGCGGGAGTTAAGAAGGCGGCGCGTCGACAGTATTCGGTGAACGGTATGCGGGATGCGCCGAACGGTTGGACCGACCGGTTTTCCGAAGCCGCATCCGAAACGGCCTCCCGGGCTGCTGTCGGCGGCCTCCCGGAGCGGACGCCGGGCGCGCTCTCGGAGCAAGCGCTTACCTCCCGCCGGGGGGTCACACCCTGGACGCCCCTGGACGCTCCGGCTCCACCGCGACCCGTTCCCGGCGCTGCGCGAACCCTTGCCGCCCCAACCTCCATACTGTAGACAATATTTCGTCGACAGAGTTCGGCAGTTCCTCGGTACCCTCGACCGAACGGAGCTCCCTCGCAATGAAAGTCGCAGTTCTCGGCGCCGGTGCGATCGGCGCCTACGTCGGTGCGGCGCTCCACCGCGCAGACGCCGATGTGCATCTCGTCGCCCGTGGACCGCATCTCGCGGCCATGAGGCGCGACGGGGTGCGGGTGCTCAGTCCGCGCGGCGACTTCACCGCTCGCGCCCACGCCACCGACGACCCGGCGGAGATCGGCCCGGTCGACTTCGTCCTCCTCGGCCTCAAGGCCAACTCGTACGCGGCGTGCGGGCCGCTCATCGAGCCCCTGCTGCACGACTCCACCGCGGTCGTCGCGGCCCAGAACGGCATCCCCTGGTGGTACTTCCACCGGCACGGCGGCCCCCACGACGGCCGCCGCGTCGAAAGCGTGGACCCGGACGGCGCGGTCAGTGCGGTGCTCGCGCCCGAACGGGCCGTCGGCTGTGTGGTCTACGCGGCCACCGAGCTCGAGGCCCCGGGCGTCGTACGGCATTTGGAAGGCACCCGGTTCTCCGTCGGCGAGCCCGACCGGAGTGTCTCGGTGCGCTGTCTGGCGCTCAGCGAGGCCATGCAGGCGGGCGGGTTGAAGTGCCCGGTGGAAACGGACCTGCGCAACGACATCTGGCTCAAGCTGCTGGGCAACATCTCCTTCAACCCGATCAGCGCGCTGGCCCGGGCGACCATGCGGCAGATGTGCCTGCACGGCGGCACCCGCCAGGTCATCGAGACGATGATGCGCGAGACGCTCGACGTCGCCCAGGCCCTCGGCTGCGAGGTGGGCGTCTCCATCGAACGCCGTCTCGCGGGCGCGGAGAAGGTCGGCGACCATCGCACGTCCACGCTCCAGGACCTGGAGCGCGGCAAGCCGCTCGAACTCGACGTACTCCTCGCGGCCGTCGTCGAGTTGGCGGAGATCACCGGCGTCCGGGTGCCCACGTTGCGCACCGTGCACGCCATCTCGGACCTGCTCGCGCTGAGGAGTGCCGCATGAGGAAACGCGACCGGACCCCGAAGACCTACACCCGTCTCACCCGACCGCTGGTCAGGGACTCCCGCAACGAGCCTTTCCGCGAGGCGAGTTGGGAGGAGGCGCTGGAGCGCACCGCACTGGGTCTACAGCGCAACCGCCGCGCGTTCGGCATGTTCTCCTGCGCCCGCGCGACCAACGAGATGAACTACGTAGCCCAGAAGTTCGCCCGGGTCGTCATGGGCACCAACAACGTCGACTCGTGCAACCGCACCTGCCACGCCCCGAGTGTCGCGGGGCTGTCGGCGGCGTTCGGATCCGGCGGCGGGACGTCGTCGTACGAGGAGATCGAGCACACCGACGTCATCGTGATGTGGGGTTCCAACGCCCGGTTCGCCCATCCGATCTTCTTCCAGCATGCGCTGAAGGGGATCAGGAACGGCGCCCGGATGTACGCGGTCGACCCTCGGCGAACGTCCACCGCCGAATGGGCGGAGAGCTGGCTCGGCCTCAACGTGGGCACGGACATCCCGATGGCGCATGCGATCGGCCGCGAGATCATCCGGGCGGGCCTGGTCAACGAGGCGTTCGTCGAGCGGGCGACCAGCGACTTCGAGGAGTACAGGGCGCTGGTCGAGCCCTGGACGCTGTCCCTCGCGCAGAAGGTGACGGGCGTACCGGCCGCCGCCATAAGGGAGTTGGCGCACGCCTACGCCCGCGCCGAGCGGGCCCAGCTCTGCTGGACCCTCGGCATCACCGAGCACCACAACGGCACGGACAACGTGCGCGCGCTCATCAACCTGTCACTGCTGACCGGGCACGTGGGCCGGTACGGCTCCGGTCTGCAGCCCCTGCGCGGACAGAACAACGTCCAGGGCGGCGGCGACATGGGGGCGATCCCCAACCGGCTGCCCGGCTTCCAGGACATCCTCGACCCCGGTGCCCGGCTGAAGTTCGAGTCGGCCTGGGACACCGTCATCGAGCCGCACTACGGACTGAACCTGACGGAGATGTTCGAGGCGATGGAGGAGGGCACGCTGAAGGCCGTGTACTGCATCGGGGAGAACCCGGCGCAGTCGGAGGCGGACAGCGACCAGGCGGTACGCCGCATGCAGGCCCTCGACTTCCTGGTCGTGCAGGACATCTTCCTGACGAAGACAGCCGAGTTGGCGGACGTCGTCCTGCCCGCAACCGCCGGCTGGGCGGAGACCGAGGGGACGACCACCAACAGTGAACGGCGGGTTCAGCGGGTGCGCCGCGCCGTCACCCCGCCCGGTGAGGCGCGCGAGGACATCGACATCCTCTGCGACCTGGCGGCACGCCTCGGTCACGAGTGGAAGTACGCGGACGCCGAGGCGGTCTGGAACGAGCTGAGGTCGGTGTCCCCGGACCACTACGGGATGACGTACGACCGACTGACGGAGCATCAGGGCATCCAGTGGCCGTGTCCGAGCACCGAGCGGCTCGAACCCACCTATTTGCATGGCCGGTTGTGGGAGAAGGAGCCGGAGCGGCGAGGCAGGCGGGCCCCGTTCGGGATCGTCCGGCACGACCCCCCGGTCGACCTCACGGACGAGGAGTACCCGATCCGGCTGACGACCGGCCGACGGCTCGACTCCTACAACACCGGTGTGCAGAGCGGGAGTTTCGCCTCCCCGCTGCGGCGCGGCGAGTACGTCGAGCTGTGCCCGGAGGACGCGGAGCGCTACGGAATCGTCGTCGGCGAAGAGGTCCGGGTGACCTCACGGCGTGGATCCGTGGTGGCGCCCGTCTGGGTCGACACCGCCCTACGGCCCGGGCTCGCCTTCATGACCATGCACTTTCCCGACGAGGTGGACACCAACCAGCTGACGATCGAGGCCAATTGCCCGATCGCGGGGACGGCGGAGTTCAAGGCGTCGGCGATCCGGATCGAGAAGCTCCCGGCCCCGACCCATGTGAGGTGATGTCGTGGACCTGCACTTCGGCGACAGCAAGCCGACGGACGAGGAACGGGCTGCAGTGGACGCCCTGTTGGGCCCGCCGGAGTCCTCGTGGGAGGGTGCCGCCCGCGACGAGATGCGGGCCGCCGATCTCAGGTGGGCACGGGGCGGACGCGAGGCCCGGGACCGCCGCGAACTGCTGCTGCCGGGGCTGCACGCCGTCAACGACCGGGTCGGCTGGATCAGCGAGGGCGCCCTCGGCTATCTGTGCCGCCGCCTGACCGTGCCCCCGGCGGAGGCCTATGGCGTTGCCACCTTCTATGCGATGTTCTCGGTCAGGCCGCGGCCGTCGACGGTGCTCCATGTGTGCACGGACCTCGCCTGCACGGCCGCGGGCGCTACAGAGTTGTGCGCCGGGATCGAGGGACGGCTGAGCCCGGGCGACGGTGTCCACGTCGAGCGCAGCCCGTGCCTCGGCCTGTGCGAGCGCGCCCCGGCCGCGCTCGTGATCAAGGCGGGGGATCCGGTGCGGACGGCGGTGTCGGCGCCGGCGAGCGTCGGGACGGCCGTACTGGCCGCGAGCGCGCCCGACTCGGCGGCCGAGGAGCCGCCCGCGGCGATGGCCGTGCCGCAGGCCGGGAACCCGTCGCTGACCCTGCTGGGCCGGGTCGGTGCGGTGGATCCGTCGTCGCTCGACGACTACCGGGCGCACGGCGGCTACACGGCTCTGCGCCGGGCTTTCGCGCTGGGTCCGGCCGCGGTGATCCGCGAGGTCACCGACTCCGGGCTGCTGGGGCGGGGCGGGGCGGCCTTCCCCACCGGCCGCAAGTGGCAGGCCACGGCGTCCCAGCCCGACCACCCGCACTATCTGGTGTGCAACGCGGACGAATCCGAGCCCGGCACCTTCAAGGACCGCGTGCTCATGGAGGGAGACCCGTACGCCCTGGTGGAGGCGATGACGGTCGCGGCGTATGCGATCGGCGCGCACAAGGGCTATCTGTATCTCCGCGGCGAGTATCCGCGCGCGATACACCGTATGCAATATGCGGTCGACCGTGTACGCGAGCGCGGGCTGCTCGGCGACGACATCCTCGGCCAGGGCTACGCCTTCGACATCGAGATCCGTCGGGGCGCGGGCGCGTACATCTGCGGCGAGGAGACGGCCCTGTTCAACTCCATCGAGGGTTACCGGGGCGAACCGCGTTCGAAGCCGCCCTTCCCCGTGGAGAAGGGCCTGTTCGGCAAGCCGACGGTCGAGAACAACGTGGAGACGCTGGTCAACGTTCTGCCGATCCTCACCATGGGCGCTGCGGCCTACGCGGCGATCGGCACGGCCCGGTCCACCGGCCCCAAGCTGTTCTGCGTGTCGGGCAGCGTGGACCGTCCAGGCGTCTACGAACTGCCCTTCGGCGCGACGCTGGGCGAACTGCTCGCGCTCGCCGGGGTCCGCGAGGGCCTGTGCGCCGTGCTGCTCGGCGGCGCGGCAGGCGGCTTCGTACGGCCGGACGAACTCGACATCCCGCTGACCTTCGAAGGCACCCGTGAGGCGGGCACCACGCTCGGGTCCGGGGTCGTGATGGCCTTCGACGACACGGTCCCGCTGCCCCGACTGCTGTTGCGGATCGCCGAGTTCTTCCGGGACGAGTCGTGCGGGCAGTGCGTGCCCTGCCGGGTCGGGACCGTGCGGCAGGAGGAGGCGTTGCACCGGATCGCGGAACGGACCGGTGCCGACGCCGCCGGCGACATCGCCCTGCTGCGCGAGGTGGGCCGCGCGATGCGGGACGCCTCGATCTGCGGCCTCGGGCAGACCGCGTGGAACGCCGTGGAATCAGCCATCGACCGTCTGGGGGCGTACGAATGAACGCGACCGGACGCAGAGGAGCCGCCGTATGACCGTCGTACCGCTGGGAGTGCCGCGTCGGCTGGTGGAGTTCACGATCGACGGGCTGGAGGCCAGGGTCCCCGAGGGGGCGACGATCCTCGATGCCTGCCGGGCGGCCGGAAAGGACGTCCCCACCCTGTGCCAGGGCGACACGCTCACCCCGAAGAACGCCTGCCGGGTCTGTGTGGTGGAGGTCGAGGGCTCCCGGACCCTGGTGCCGGCGTGCTCCCGCAGGGCGGAGCCCGGCATGGAGGTCCGTACCGACACCGAGCGTGCCCGGCACAGCCGCAAGATCGTCCTGGAACTGCTCGCATCCTCGGTCGACCTGTCCGCGACACCGATGGTCGCGGAATGGCTCAAGGAGTACGAGGCGAAACCGGACCGCTTCGGGCCGGACGCGGCCCGGCTGAACGAGGAACCGAAGATCGACAACGATCTCTATGTACGCGATTACGACAAGTGCATCCTCTGTTACAAGTGCGTCGACGCGTGCGGCGACCAGTGGCAGAACACATTCGCGATCTCCGTCGCAGGGCGCGGCTTCGACGCCCGGATCGCCGTCGAGCACGACGCTCCGCTGACCGACTCGGCGTGCGTGTACTGCGGAAACTGCATCGAGGTGTGCCCGACAGGGGCGCTGTCGTTCAAGTCCGAGTTCGACCGACGGGCCGCCGGAAACTGGGACGAGTCCGCCCAGACGCAGACCACGACCGTGTGTGCATACTGCGGGGTGGGCTGCAACCTCACGCTCCATGTGCAGGACAATGAAATCGTGAAGGTCACCTCACCGCACGACAACCCGGTGACCCACGGAAATCTCTGCATCAAGGGCCGCTTCGGCTACCAGCACGTACAGAACCGGGGCTGATCACGACATGGGACGAGTCACCGAACGACGCAAGGTGATCCGCATCAGGGACGGGGTGGTCTCCGCCCGACCGGACACCCTCGTCGCCGAGGAACCACTGGAGATACGGCTCAACGGCAAGCCGCTCGCCATCACCATGCGCACACCCGGTGACGACTTCGCGCTGGCCGCCGGCTTCCTGGTCAGTGAAGGTGTACTGGCCAACGCATCCGATCTACTGAATATCGTCTACTGTGCGGGCGCGACCGTCGACGGATCCAACACCTACAACGTGGTGGATGTACGGACGGCATCCGATGTGAAGATTCCCGACATCACCCTCGAGCGGAACGTCTACACGACCTCGTCCTGCGGCCTGTGCGGCAAGGCGAGCCTGGACGCGGTCCGTACGACGACCCGCTGGCCCATCTCCGACACTCCCCCGCTCCGGATCGAGCCCGAGTTCCTCGCGAGCCTCCCCGACCGGCTGCGCGCGGCCCAGCGGGTGTTCGACCGGACCGGAGGGCTCCACGCGGCGGCCCTTTTCTCCGAGGACGGCGAACTGCTGGACGTGCGGGAGGACGTGGGCCGGCACAACGCGGTCGACAAACTGGTCGGCCGGGCTCTGCAGAACGGGGACCTGCCCCTGTCCCGGACAATCCTGCTGGTCTCCGGTCGGGCCTCGTTCGAGCTGGCGCAGAAGGCCGTGATGGCGGGGATCCCGGTCCTCGCGGCGGTCTCGGCGCCCTCCTCGCTGGCGGTGGACCTGGCTGTGGAGACCGGGCTGACACTGGTGGGCTTCCTGCGCGGCAGTTCCATGAACGTGTATGCGGGCGAGGACCGCATCGCCCTGCGGACCGCGGCCGCCCAGGGCTGATCCGGCTCCCCGCTGCACGGCGGCGGGGCCCCGACCGGCGGGGAGCGCCCCCTGCGCCGAGGGGCCCCGCCTCAGCCCTTGACGACCTCGACGAACGCCTTGAGGCGTCGACGCGTCGACAGCCAGAATACGGTCGACCCCATATTGCATACCGTTGACTCGCGGCCGACTGCCGACCGTCGACTTTAGACCGCAGACCGCAGACCGCAGACCGCAGACCGCAGACCGCAGACGGTCTCACGCTGCGGCCGGCGCCCGCTCGTCGACGTGGTCCCGAGACGACTCCCGTGGATCCCGCGCACGGCGTTTGGCGATGATCGCGCAGACCATGAGCTGCATCTGATGGAAGAGCATCAGCGGCAGTACCGCAAGGGAGGCGTGTGCGCCGAACAGGACGCTCGCCATGGGGAGTCCGGAGGCGAGGGACTTCTTGGAGCCCGCGAACTGGATGGCGATGCGGTCCTCACGGTTGAAGCGCAGCGCCTTGCTGCCGTACCAGGTCACAGCAAGCATCACTGCGAGCAGAACGGCCTCGACGACGAGCAGCCCACCCAGCCGTACGGCGCTGACCTGGTGCCAGATGCCCTGGACCATGCCCTCGCTGAACGCGGTGTAGACGACGAGAAGGATCGAGCCGCGGTCGACCAGTCCGAGCACCTTCTTGTGTCGGGTGACGAATCCACCGATCCAGCGGCGCAGCAACTGTCCCGCGAGGAACGGTACGAGCAGTTGCAGCACGATCTCGACGAGTGAGTCCGCGGAGAAGCCGCCGCCGCTGCTGCCGAGCAAGGCGGCGGCCAGCAACGGCGTGACGACGATGCCGGCCAGGGAGGAGAAGGAACCCGCGCAGATCGCGGCGGGCACGTTGCCGCGGGCGATGGAGGTGAAGGCGATCGACGACTGGACGGTCGACGGGACGAGCGTGAGGAAGAGCAGCCCCTGGTAGAGCGGGTGGGTGAGGAACACCGGAACGAAGCCGCGCGCCGCCAGGCCCAGCAGCGGAAAGATCACGAACGTGCAGGCCAGGACGGTCACATGGAGGCGCCAGTGTTTCAGGCCGTCCAGTGCCTCCCGGGTGGACAGTCGAGCGCCGTACAGGAAGAAGAGGAAAGCGATCGCGGCGGTGGACGCGCCGGAGGCCACATCGGCGGCGGCACCGCGCGCCGGGAGCAGAGCCGCCAGCCCGACGGTCCCGAGCAACAGCAGGATGTAGGGGTCGACCGGCATCCAACTGGGCCAGTGCAGGCGTTTCACGGTGCTCCACGTGCTGTTCGATGGGCGTGCGTCGGGCCCGGAGGGGCCCTCTCCATCGTCCTCCTCCGGACCGTGATCGGGAATCCGGCATACCGCTCTCACTGTCATCACGAAACGCGATGACAACCGTTTACAGTGGTGGCGTGTACGAGCCCTCCCACCTGCGGACCTTCCTCGCCGTGGCCCAGACGCTGAGTTTCACGCAGGCCGCGCGGCGGCTCGGGCTGCGTCAGTCGACCGTCAGCCAACACGTGCGCCGTCTGGAGGACGCGACCGGGCGGGCGCTGTTCACCCGCGACACGCACTCCGTGGAACTGACGGAGGACGGCGAGGCGATGCTCGGGTTCGCCCGCCGGATTCTGGACGTCCATGAGCAGGCCACGGCGTTCTTCACGGGCACCCGGCTGCGCGGGCGGCTGCGCTTCGGCGCTTCGGAGGACTTCGTGCTGACCCGGCTACCGGAGATCCTGGAGGGTTTCCGCTACGACCATCCCGAGGTCGATCTTGAACTGACGGTGGAGCTGTCGGGCACCCTGCACGAGCAGCTCGCCGCGGGAAAGCTGGACCTGGTGCTGGCCAAGCGGCGCCCCGAGGATCCGCGCGGCGAGCTGGTGTGGCACGACAAACTGGTGTGGATCGGCGCGGAGCGGCTGCGCCTGGACGCCGACCGCCCGGTCCCGCTGATCGTGTTCCCGCCGCCTGGCATCACCCGCGCCCTGGCCCTGGAGGCGCTGGAGCGGCAGGGGCGAGCCTGGCGGATCGTCTGCACGAGCGGCAGCCTCAACGGACTCATCGCGGCGGCCCGAGCGGGCCTGGGCGTGATGGCGCACTCACGGGGCCTGATCCCGCCGGGCCTGGTGCGGATCCCTGAACGGGCAGGAATGCCTGAACTGGGTCGGGTCGACTTCGTGCTCGTGCACGGACGCAGGGCTTCGTCGGCCCAGGGCGCCGCCGACGCGCTGGCGGCGGCGATCCTGGCGGGCGGCGACCGACTGCACCGCCGGACAGCGGCGGGGCCCACCCGGCGAACCGGCCCTCAGTGAGGCGACTGCGACTGAACACCCCGGACCTCATACCGCCTCCTGCATACCCCACACCGCACACCGCATACCTCACACCCCATATCGCATATCGCATACAGAATCTTCCATCCCGACTACGCCCCCACCGCCCGCTCACCGCACACCACGCTGATACGTCAGTTGCTTCACCCTCCGCAGGAACGGTGTGGCCTCCACATGCTGGACGCCCTCCAGCCTGCCCAAGGGTCCGCTGAGGTAGCCGTACAGGCCGGCTGTCCCGCGGACCACCGCCGTAGCCACGATGTGGGAGGGGCCCGCCGTGGCCGAGGCGAAGGCGATCTCGTCGTGGGTGGCGAGCGCCTCGCCGACCGCATGCAGAGCGGAGGGCGCCGTGGTGATCCACAGGACGGCGGTGAGGGGAAAGCCCAGGAACTCGGAGCGGAGCTCGACGTCGATATGGACGGCGCCCGAGGCGAGCAGGGCGGCGAGACGGCGTTTTACGGCGGACTCGGAGCGGCCGGTGGCCTTCTGGAGTTCGGGGTATGTGGCGCGGCCGTCGCGTTCGAGTACAGCCAGCAGGGGCTCGTCCTCGGGGTCGATACGGGCCGGTCCCAGCGCCGCTCCCACCATTCCCGCATCCGCATCCGCAACCGCAACCGCCGCCGCATCCGCAACTGCCGCCGCTCCCGGGTCGTGGCGAGAGGTCAGGGCGGCGACCTGTTCGGCGTCGAGCGCCCGGAACTTGCGCATCCAGCCGGTGGGGCCGCCGTAGAAGCGGTGGAGGAGTTGCTGGGCGCGGATCTCCACCACGCTCGGGGTGCGCGGAAGCTTGCCGAGCAGCAGGTCGTCGTGGTCGCCTGGGTGACGGGGCCGGGTCATGCAGACGATCTCGGTGCCGCCGGAGCCGAGGCCGATCCAGTAGGTGTCGGGGCGTTTGGCGAGCGCGTCGGCGATGACCGTGGCGCTGTCGGGCACGCAGCGCAGGCGCAGCATCCACTGGTCCTGGCCGAGACGTTCGGCGTCCCGGACGGCGACGACCCGGAGCCCGGCCTCGGCGCAGAGTCGGCGGTAGCGGCGGGCGATCGTCTGGTCGGAGACCCCGAGGACCGTGCCGATCCTGCTGAAGGAGGCCCGGCCGTCCACGTCCAGCGCCGAGAGCAACTCTAGGTCCAGCTTGTCCAGGGTGTGGGATTCCATCTCCATCGAACTGCCCTCCGTCGGATTTCGTCGACCTGTCATCAGTTTCCACGGTGATCGACCGATTCCACCCCAGGGTGGAGATGGGTGATCGACGGGTGGAGATGGGCGATCGACGGGTACGCGCTCACGTCGGCCGCGCTGTCCCTGGGCGCGGGAGCCACCGTCGGCATCCTGGGACCGCGCCGGGCGCACGTGGCGGGGGTGGTGCTGTTCGCGGCCGCGCCGCTCGTTTCCAGCCCTGGTCCTGCCGCGGTCGCGCGCGACCGCGGCAGGAGTAACGGAAGTAACGGAACGGGTGACGGGACAAGTAACGGAATCGACCGCTCCGGCGCTGTCCGAGGAGAGGGCGACCCCTCGCCCGTGACGTCGGGGTACGGGGTCGGGCGGTGCAGGTCGTGACGGGCCTCGGAAGGGGTCGGGCAGCGTAAGCGGTACGGGCAGATTCGGTGGAGATTACGGTACCGAAACTTACTCAGCCGTCAGTTTTCTGTCCGACCCTTCCCCATGTGAGCCCATTTTCCAGCACTGACCAGCGCAGACACGAGCATCGCTCGTTTTCTGCCCCCCTCCCACCCTGTCGTCCCGTGGGGTAGCTTTCACGGCGCTGTGCGGCCATGAGAAGCGGGGTGCTGGGTTTGCGCGAGTTCACCAACCCTCCGTTGGCGTTGGCACCGCCCGTCGGCGGTCTGGCCGACGTCGTCTTCCGGCACGCCCGGGAGGAGCCGCACTACATCGCCCTCGGCCGCAAGGACGACCAGGGCGAATGGCGGGACGTCACCTCCGCCGAGTTCCGCGACGAGGTCCTGGCCCTCGCCAAGGGCCTCCTCGCCCAGGGCATCCGCTTCGGCGACCGCGTCGCGATCATGTCCCGCACCCGCTACGAGTGGACGCTGTTCGACTACGCCCTGTGGACGGTCGGCGCCCAGGTGGTACCGGTCTACCCGACCTCCTCCGCCGAGCAGTGTTTCTGGATGCTGTACGACGCCGAGTGCACGGCCGCGGTCGTCGAGCACGAGGACCACGCGATGACGATCGCCACCGTCATCGACCGGCTCCCCCAGCTGCGTCAGCTGTGGCAACTGGACTCGGGGTGCGTGCAGGAGCTGTACGACGCCGGCACCTCCATCGAGGACGACGTCGTCCACCGGCATCGGGAGGCGGTTACCCCCGACTCGACCGCGACGATCATCTACACCTCCGGTACGACGGGCCGACCCAAGGGCTGCGTCGTCTCGCACGGAAACTTCATGTTCGAGGCGGACACCGTGATCGAACGCTGGGAGCCGGTGTTCCACTCGAAGAAGGGCGACGAGGCGGCGACGCTGCTGTTTCTGCCGCTCGCGCATGTCTTCGGCCGGATGGTGCAGATCGCCGCGATCCGCGGCAGGGTCCGCTTCGGCCACCAGCCGCAGCTGCACGCGGCCGCCCTGCTGCCCGACCTGGCCGCCTTCAGACCGACGTTCTTCCTGGCCGTGCCGTACATCTTCGAGAAGGTCTTCAACGCGGCCCGTCGCAAGGCGGAGCGGGAGGGCAAGGCAGGCCCCTTCGAGAAGGCCGTCGACGTGGCCGTGAACTACGCGGAGGCGGTCGAGGCGAAGGCGTGGGGCATCGGGCCCGGCCCTTCGGCGGGCCTGCGCATGCAGCACCAGCTCTTCGACAAGCTCGTCTACTCCAAGGTCCGCGCGGCGATGGGCGGGCGCGTCCGGCACGCGATGTCCGGGGGCTCGGCCATGGACCGCAAGCTCGGCCTGTTCTTCGCCGGCGCGGGCGTGCAGATCTACGAGGGCTACGGTCTGACCGAGTCGACGGCTGCCGCGACCGCCAACCCGCCCGGGCGCACCCGCTACGGCACGGTCGGCCAGGCCATCCCCGGTATGACCGTGCACATCGCGGACGACGGCGAGATCTGGCTGCGCGGCGAGAACATTTTCCAGGGTTACCTCAACAACCCCAAAGCCACCGACGAGACCCTGCACGAGGGCTGGCTCGCCACCGGCGACCTCGGCTCGCTCGATGAAGACGGTTACCTCACCATTACCGGCCGCAAGAAGGAGATCCTGGTCACCTCCGGCGGCAAGAGCGTCTCACCAGGACTGCTGGAGGAACGGGTCCGCGATCATCCGCTGGTCAACCAGTGCATCCTCGTCGGCAACGACCGGCCCTTCGTGGCCGCCCTGATCACCCTCGACCAGGAGGCCGTCGAGCACTGGCTGCAGATGCGCGACAAACCGCAGCTCACGCCCGTCGAGCTGGTGCGTGACCCGGACCTGGAGGCGGAGGTGCGGCGGGCGGTCGTGGCGGCGAACACCCTGGTCTCACAGGCCGAGTCGATCCGCACCTTCCGGATCCTCGCCCAGCCCTTCACCGAGGAGCACGGGCTGCTGACCCCGTCGCTGAAGCTGAAGCGCAAGGCGATCGAAAACGCTTACGCGAACGAGGTCGACGCGCTGTACCGCACGTAGGGTTTCCCACGAACGGTAAATTCGTTTCATAAGTTTCATGCGTTTCATGTGACTCTGAGAGGCGTGAAACATGTTTCCGATGGGCTCCGACGGACGAAATCAGGGGTCAGGAATGCAGCACCCGCCGTGATCGTTCACGATGGGAGCATCACTTTGACGGACAACCGAAGGATCAAGAGCTCGTGAGCAGCAAGGTCCCCCCGATCATCCTCAACAACGGCGTGGAGATGCCCCAGCTGGGCTTCGGTGTCTGGCAGGTGCCGGACGACGAGGCGGAGCAGGCGGTCGCCACCGCGCTGGAGGCCGGGTACCGCAGCATCGACACAGCGGCGATCTACGGCAATGAGGAGGGCACCGGCAAGGCCATCACCGGCTCCGGCGTGCCCCGCAAGGACATCTTCGTCACCACCAAGCTCTGGAACGGCGACCAGGGGTACGACGCGACGCTCCGCGCGTTCGACACCTCCCTGGAGAAGCTCGGTCTGGACTACCTGGATCTGTATCTCATCCACTGGCCGCTCCCGGCCCGCGACAAGTACGTCGACTCGTACAAGGCGTTCGAGAAGCTTCTCGCGGACGGCCGTGTCCGGGCGATCGGCGTGTCCAACTTCCTGCCGGACCACCTCGAGCGGCTGATCGGCGAGACGTCGGTCATCCCGGCGGTCAACCAGATCGAGCTGCACCCGCACCTCCAGCAGCACGTCTCCCGCGAGTTCCACGCGGAGCAGGGCATCGCCACCGAGGCCTGGTCCCCGCTCGGCCAGGGCAAGGGGCTCCTCGAGGTCCCGGCGATCGTGGCCATCGCCCAGAAGCACAACCGCACACCGGCCCAGGTCGTGCTGCGCTGGCACCTCCAGCTCGGCAACGTCGTGATCCCGAAGTCCGTGACGCCGTCGCGGATCAAGGAGAACATCGAGGTGTTCGACTTCAGCCTGGACACCGAGGACCTGGCGGCGATCAGCGCGCTGAACGAGGACCGTCGCATCGGTCCCGACCCGGCGACGTTCGACGTCGGCTGAGCCCAGGACCGGGGTGAACGGCCCTGTGACGCGTGGAGGGCACCCCCGGTCGGGGGTGC
>NZ_JBFAKW010000089.1:0-39362 GCF_040655955.1 Streptomyces sp. NPDC050263
TGCCGTTGCGAGGGTGTCCAGGTCGGTCGTCACACATCGACACTGGACGCCCTCGTCCTATGTCCGCAGGACATCCCTTGGACTCATTCATCTAGTCGCGGGCCGCGGTCAGGTGCTGCGCGTGTTCCTGGAGCGAGCGGACGCCCACGTCACCGTGGTTGAGGGCGTCGATGCCCTGGACGGCGGCGGCGAGCGCCTGGACCGTCGTCAGGCAGGGCACGGACCGTGCCACGGCCGCCGTACGGATCTCGTAGCCGTCGAGGCGGCCGCCGGTGCCGTACGGGGTGTTGACGATGAGGTCGACCTCACCGTCGTGGATGCACTGGACGATGGTCTTCTCGCCGTTCGGGCCGGCGCCCTCGGACTGCTTGCGCACGACCGTCGCGTTGATGCCGTTGCGCTTGAGGACCTCGGCGGTGCCGGAGGTGGCGAGCAGCTCGAAGCCGTGCGCGACCAGCTCGCGCGCCGGGAAGATCATCGAGCGCTTGTCGCGGTTGGCGACCGAGATGAACGCCCGCCCCTTGGTGGGCAGCGGGCCGTACGCGCCCGCCTGCGACTTGGCGTACGCCGTGCCGAAGACGGAGTCAATGCCCATGACCTCGCCGGTGGAGCGCATCTCCGGGCCGAGGACCGTGTCGACGCCGCGCCCGGAGGTGTCCCGGAAGCGGGTCCAGGGCATCACGGCCTCCTTGACGGAGATCGGCGCGTCCAGCGGCAGCTCGCCGCCGTCGCCGGTGGCCGGGAGCAGGCCTTCGGCGCGCAGTTCGGCGACGGTCGCGCCCAGCGAGATCCGCGCGGCGGCCTTCGCCAGCGGCACCGCGGTCGCCTTCGAGGTGAAGGGGACCGTGCGGGACGCGCGCGGGTTGGCCTCCAGGACATAGAGGATGTCGCCGGCCATCGCGAACTGGATGTTGATCAGGCCGCGCACGCCGACGCCCTTGGCGATCGCCTCGGTGGAGGCCCGCAGCCGCTTGATGTCGAAGCCGCCGAGGGTGATCGGGGGCAGGGCGCACGCCGAGTCGCCGGAGTGGATGCCGGCCTCCTCGATGTGCTCCATGACACCGCCGAGGTACAGCTCCTCGCCGTCGTAGAGCGCGTCGACGTCGATCTCGATGGCGTCGTCGAGGAAGCGGTCGACGAGCACCGGCCGGGTGGGGCTGATCTCGGTCGACTCGGCGATGTAGGACGACAGCCGGGTCTCGTCGTAGACGATCTCCATGCCGCGGCCGCCGAGCACGTACGAGGGCCGCACCAGGACCGGGTAGCCGATCTCGTCGGCGATGGCCTTGGCCCCGGCGAAGGTGGTGGCCGTGCCGTGCTTCGGGGCCGGCAGGCCCGCCTCGTCGAGCACCCGCCCGAACGCGCCCCGGTCCTCGGCCGCGTGGATGGCCTCCGGAGGCGTGCCGACGATCGGCACGCCGTTGTCCTTGAGCGCCTGCGCCAGGCCCAGCGGGGTCTGGCCGCCGAGCTGGACGATCACGCCCGCGATCGGACCGGCCTGCGCCTCGGCGTACACGATCTCCAGCACGTCCTCCAGCGTCAGCGGCTCGAAGTACAGGCGGTCGGAGGTGTCGTAGTCGGTGGAGACGGTCTCCGGATTGCAGTTGACCATCACGGTCTCGTACCCGGCGTCGGACAGCGCGAAGGAGGCGTGGACGCAGGAGTAGTCGAACTCGATGCCCTGGCCGATGCGGTTGGGGCCGGAGCCCAGGATGATCACCGCGGGCTTCTCGCGGGGCGCGACCTCGCTCTCCTCGTCGTAGGAGGAGTAGAAGTACGGCGTCTTCGCGGCGAACTCGGCGGCACAGGTGTCGACGGTCTTGTAGACCGGGCGGACGCCCAGCGCGTGCCGGACCTCACGGACGACGTCCTCGCGCAGGCCGCGGATCTCGGCGATCTGCTGGTCGGAGAAGCCGTGCCGCTTGGCCTCGGCGAGCAGCTCGGTGTCCAGGCGGTCGGCGGCGGCCAGGTCGTCGGCGGTCTCCTTGATGAGGAAGAGCTGGTCGACGAACCAGGGGTCGATCTTCGTGTGCTCGAAGACCTCCTCGGGCGTGGCGCCCGCGCGGATGGCCTGCATGACGGTGTTGATCCGGCCGTCGGTCGGGCGGACCGACTCGCGCAGCAGCTCGGCCTTGTCGCCGGGGTCGCCGACGAAGGTGAACTGGCTGCCCTTCTTCTCCAGCGAGCGCAGCGCCTTCTGGAAGGCCTCGGTGAAGTTGCGGCCGATGGCCATGGCCTCGCCGACCGACTTCATGGTCGTCGTCAGCGTGGAGTCGGCGCTCGGGAACTTCTCGAAGGCGAACCGCGGGGCCTTCACGACCACGTAGTCGAGGGTCGGCTCGAAGGAGGCCGGGGTCTCCAGCGTGATGTCGTTCGGGATCTCGTCGAGGGTGTAGCCGACGGCGAGCTTGGCGGCGATCTTGGCGATCGGGAAGCCGGTGGCCTTGGAGGCGAGGGCCGAGGACCGCGACACGCGCGGGTTCATCTCGATGACGATGACCCGGCCGTCCTCGGGGTTCACCGCGAACTGGATGTTGCAGCCGCCGGTGTCCACGCCGACCTCGCGGATCACGGCGATGCCGATGTCGCGCAGGATCTGGTACTCGCGGTCGGTGAGCGTCATCGCGGGCGCGACGGTGATCGAGTCGCCGGTGTGCACGCCCATGGGGTCGAAGTTCTCGATGGAGCAGACGACCACGACGTTGTCGTGCTTGTCGCGCATCAGCTCCAGCTCGTACTCCTTCCAGCCGAGGATGGACTCCTCCAGGAGCACCTCGGTGGTCGGCGACAGCGTGAGACCCTGCCCGGCGATACGGCGCAGCTCCTCCTCGTCGTGGGCGAAGCCGGAGCCGGCGCCGCCCATGGTGAAGGAGGGGCGGACGACGACCGGGTAGCCGCCGAGCGTGTCGACGCCCGCGACGACCTCGTCCATGGTGTGACAGATCACGGACCGGGCGGACTCGCCGTGCCCGATCTCGGCGCGGACGGCCTCGACGACGCCCTTGAAGAGGTCGCGGTCCTCGCCCTTGTTGATGGCCTCGACGTTGGCGCCGATCAGTTCGACGCCGTACTTCTCCAGGACGCCGTTCTCGGCGAGCGAGATCGCCGTGTTGAGGGCCGTCTGACCGCCCAGGGTGGGCAGCAGGGTGTCCGGACGCTCCTTGGCGATGATCTTCTCGACGAACTCCGGGGTGATCGGCTCGACGTAGGTGGCGTCGGCGATCTCCGGGTCGGTCATGATCGTCGCCGGGTTGGAGTTGACCAGGATCACCCGCAGGCCCTCGGCGCGCAGGATGCGGCACGCCTGGGTGCCGGAGTAGTCGAACTCGGCGGCCTGGCCGATGACGATCGGGCCGGAGCCGATGACCAGGACGGACTGGATATCGGTGCGCTTAGGCACGCTGGCCCTCCATCAGGGATACGAAGCGGTCGAACAGGTAGGCGGCGTCGTGCGGGCCCGCTGCCGCTTCGGGGTGGTACTGGACGGAGAAGGCCGGCTGGTCGAGCAGCTGCAGCCCCTCCACGACGTCGTCGTTGAGGCAGACATGGGAGACCTCGGCGCGGCCGAAGGGCGTCTCGCTGACCTTGTCGAGCGGCGCGTCCACGGCGAAGCCGTGGTTGTGCGCGGTGACCTCGACCTTGCCGGTCGTGCGGTCCTGCACGGGCTGGTTGATGCCCCGGTGGCCGTACTTCAGCTTGTAGGTGCCGAAGCCGAGGGCGCGGCCGAGGATCTGGTTGCCGAAGCAGATGCCGAAGAGCGGCGTCTTCCGCTCCAGGACGGCGGTCATGAGGGCCACGGGGCCGTCGGCGGTGGCCGGGTCGCCGGGACCGTTGGAGAAGAAGACCCCGTCGGGGGCGACGGCGTACACGTCCTCCTCCGTCGCCGTGGCCGGGAGCACGTGCACCTCGATGCCGCGTTCGGCCATGCGCTGCGGGGTCATGCCCTTGATGCCGAGGTCGACGGCGGCCACGGTGAACCGCTTCTCGCCGACCGCCGGGACGACGTAGGCCTCCTTGGTGGAGACCTCCTCGTACAGGCTCAGGCCCTTCATCTGAGGCTGGGCCTGCACGCGCGCGACAAGCTCGGTCTCGGAGCCGATCGCCTCGCCGGAGAAGATGCCGGCGCGCATCGAGCCGCGCTCGCGCAGGTGGCGGGTGAGGGCGCGGGTGTCGATGCCGGAGATGCCGACGACGCTCTGCTCGACCAGCTCGTCGTCCAGGGAACGCTTGGCGCGCCAGTTGGACGGCACGCGCGAGGGGTCGCGCACGACGTAGCCGGAGACCCAGATGCGGCTGGACTCGTCGTCCTCGTCGTTCCAGCCGGTGTTGCCGATCTGCGGGGCGGTCGCGACCACGATCTGGCGGTCGTACGACGGGTCGGTCAGGGTCTCCTGGTAGCCGGTCATGCCGGTGGAGAACACCGCTTCGCCGAAGGTCTCCCCCACGGCCCCGTAGGCACGGCCGCGGAAGATCCGGCCGTCCTCCAGGACGAGTACGGCGGGAAGCACCTTTTTCTCAAAAGCGATTCCCCTGGTGGAGGTCGTCATCGTGCGCCTTCCGTTTCCGTCGGAGTTTCCGTTTTGTCGATCATGGAGTTGAGGGTGGCGACCCACTCGTTGTGCTCGGCCGCGTGGTCGGAGCGGAAGCCCGAGTCGAGCAGCTTGTCGCCGTGCGCCCAGGTCACCACCAGCAGTCCGCCCTCGGTGAGGACCTTGCCGGCGATGCCCTTGTCGAGCCGGGCCTCGCGCAGTGCGGCGACCGGCACGAAGAAGTCGGCCGCGCCGGGCCGTACGACGTCCAGTCCCGCGTCCGTCAGGGTGAGCTCGACCCGGCTGCGGGTGCCCAGGCCGTGCGCCACGATGCGGTCGAGCCACTGCCCGGCGGTGGTGGAGCCGTGGTAGCGGCCGCTCATGCTCAGTCTCACCGGGCCGAGGTCGTCCGGCGCGGTGGAGAGGTCGGGCAGGTCGCCCTGGAGCGTGCCGCGCCACTTCCAGCCCTCGCGCATCAACCAGTACACGAGCGCGACGAAGAGACCGAGACCGACCACCCAGCCGAGCCGGGCGGCCCAGTCGGTCACTTCGGCCGATTCCTTCTCGGCCGCGAGCAGTAGTGCTGCAGATGTCACGTGAGCTTCCCGTCGACGAGCGTGGCCTTGCCCCGGAGCCAGGTGTGCGTGACACGGCCCGGCAGCTCACGCCCCGCGTACGGGGTGTTCCGACTGCGCGAGGCGAAGCCCGCGGGGTCCACCGACCCACGGTATTCCGTGTCGACGAGCGTGAGGTTGGCGGGCTCACCTGCCGAGACGGGGCGTCCGTGGCCCCCGGCCTGTCCGATCCGGGCGGGCGTGAAGGACATGCGGTCGGCGACCCCGGCCCAGGTCAGCAGGCCCGTGTCCACCATCGTCTCCTGGACCACCGACAACGCGGTCTCCAGGCCGACCATGCCCATGGCGGCCGCGGCCCACTCGCAGTCCTTGTCCTCGTGCGGGTGCGGGGCGTGGTCGGTGGCGACGATGTCGATCGTGCCGTCGGCGAGCGCCTCGCGCAGCGCCAGCACGTCGCGCTCGGTGCGCAGCGGCGGGTTCACCTTGTAGACCGGGTTGTAGCTGCGCACCAGCTCGTCGGTGAGGAGCAGGTGGTGCGGGGTGACCTCGGCGGTGACGTCGATGCCGCGCGACTTGGCCCAGCGGACGATCTCGACCGAGCCGGCGGTGGAGAGGTGGCAGATGTGGACGCGGGAGCCGACGTGCTCGGCGAGCAGGACATCCCGGGCGATGATCGATTCTTCGGCCACCGCGGGCCAGCCCCCGAGCCCCAGCTCGGCGGAGACGACGCCCTCGTTCATCTGGGCGCCCTCGGTCAGCCGCGGCTCCTGGGCGTGCTGGGCGACGACCCCGCCGAAGGCCTTCACGTACTCCAGCGCGCGCCGCATGATCACGGCGTCGTCGACGCACTTGCCGTCGTCGGAGAAGACGGTGACGCCGGCGGCCGACTCGTGCATGGCGCCGAGCTCGGCGAGCTTGCGGCCCTCCAGGCCTACGGTGACCGCGCCGATGGGCTGCACATCGCAGTAGCCGTGCTCGCGGCCGAGGCGCCAGACCTGCTCGACCACGCCGGCGGTGTCGGCGACGGGGAAGGTGTTGGCCATGGCGAAGACGGCCGTGTATCCGCCGGAGGCGGCCGCGCGGGTACCCGTCAGCACGGTCTCGGAGTCCTCGCGGCCGGGCTCGCGCAGATGGGTGTGCAGGTCTACCAGGCCCGGCAGCAGCACCTTGCCGCCGGCCTCGACGACCTCGGCGCCCTCGGCGGACAGCCCCGCGCCCACGGCCTCGATGACGTCGGCGTCGATCAGGACGTCCTGCGGCTCGCCGCCCAGCACCTTCGCACCACGGATAAGGATCTTGCTCATGGGTTCTTACTTCTCCTCGGTGATGCCGGTGACGCCGGTGGTGGCGCGGGCGTGGCTGACAGCGGGCTCGTTGCCGCCCAGGAGCAGGTACAGGACGGCCATCCGGATGGACACGCCGTTGGCGACCTGCTCGACGACGGTGCAGCGCGGGGAGTCGGCGACCTCGGCGGTGATCTCCATGCCGCGGACCATCGGGCCGGGGTGCATCACGATGGCGTGCTCGGGCATCCGCGCCATCCGGTCGCCGTCCAGGCCGTAGCGCCGCGAGTACTCGCGCTCGGTCGGGAAGAACGCGGCGTTCATGCGCTCCCGCTGCACGCGCAGCATCATCACCGCGTCGGACTTGGGCAGCGTGCTGTCGAGGTCGTACGACACCTCGCAGGGCCAGGACTCGACGCCGACCGGGATCAGGGTGGGCGGGGCGACCAGGGTGACCTCGGCGCCGAGGGTGTGCAGCAGGTCGACGTTGGAGCGGGCGACCCGGCTGTGCAGGACGTCCCCGACGAGCGTGATGCGCTTGCCCGCGAGGTCCTGCCCGATCCCGGCGTCCCGGCCGACCAGGCGGCGGCGCATGGTGAAGGCGTCCAGCAGTGCCTGGGTGGGGTGCTGGTGGGTGCCGTCGCCGGCGTTGACGACGACCGCGTCGATCCAGCCGGAGGTGGCCAGGCGGTAGGGCGCGCCGGAGGCGCCGTGCCGGATGACGACCGCGTCGACGCCCATCGCCTCCAGCGTCTGCGCGGTGTCCTTCAGGGACTCGCCCTTGGACACCGACGAGCCCTTGGCGGTGAAGTTGATGACGTCCGCGGAGAGGCGCTTCTCTGCGGCCTCGAACGAGATACGCGTGCGCGTGGAGTCCTCGAAGAAGAGGTTGACGATCGTGCGGCCGCGCAGGGTCGGCAGCTTCTTGATGGGCCGGTCGGCGACCCGGGCCATCTCCTCGGCGGTGTCGAGGATCAGGACGGCGTCGTCGCGGGTGAGGTCGGCGGCCGAGATGAGATGACGCTGCATCTGTCAGGCTCCGTAAGGCAGTTCAGGATATCGGGGAGATTTCGGGCAGACGAGGGCGCGCCGGGACGGCGGGCGCGCGGCGTCCGCTACTGGGTCTGCTTCACACCGAGCAGCACGGTGTCGCGACCGTCCTCCTCGGCGAGCAGGACCTTGACCGTCTCCCGCAACGACGTGGGGAGGTTCTTGCCGACGTAGTCGGCGCGGATGGGCAGTTCCCGGTGGCCGCGGTCGACGAGGACCGCGAGCTGCACCGCGCGCGGGCGCCCGAGGTCGTTCAGGGCGTCGAGGGCGGCGCGGATGGTGCGGCCGGAGAAGAGCACGTCGTCGACGAGGACGACCAGCTTGCCGTCGAGGCCGTCACCGGGGATCTCGGTGCGGGCCAGCGCACGCGGCGGGTGCATGCGCAGGTCGTCGCGGTACATGGTGATGTCGAGGGAGCCGACGGGGATCTTGCGGTCGGTGATCTGCTCGAGTTTCTCGGCGAGCCGCCGGGCGAGGAAGACGCCGCGGGTCGGGATGCCGAGGAGCACCACGTCGTCGGCGCCCTTGGCGCGTTCGACGATCTCGTGGGCGATGCGCGTCAGCACGCGCGCGATGTCGGGGCCTTCGAGGACGGGCCGCGCATCGGTTTGCCGGGGATCCTGGTGGGTGTCCTGCTGAATGTCCTGCTTGTCCATATGAAACGGACCTCCTTCTCCGCCTCACGGGACGGACCTTAAAGGACGTCGGATTTGCGCCATCCACGGTAGCAGGCCGGGACGACACCCCTGATCACCCCCTTGGCGTAATCGGCCACCGTTACCACGGAAGCGTCGGTGTGGACCATTCGGCTTGACGCAGAAGAATCACGCTGCGTAACCTCACAGTGAGTTACCAGCACGCGGCTCCTGCCGCGTCGACCCAGTGCCGGGGAGCTATATGTCCAGCGAATACGCCAAACAGCTCGGGGCCAAGCTCCGAGCGATCCGCACCCAGCAGGGCCTTTCCCTCCACGGTGTCGAGGAGAAGTCCCAGGGACGCTGGAAGGCCGTCGTGGTCGGTTCGTACGAGCGCGGCGACCGCGCCGTGACCGTGCAGCGCCTGGCCGAGCTGGCGGATTTCTACGGCGTTCCCGTGCAGGAGCTGCTGCCGGGCACCACCCCGGGCGGCGCGGCCGAGCCCCCGCCGAAGCTGGTCCTCGACCTGGAGCGACTGGCCCATGTGCCGGTCGAGAAGGCGGGCCCGCTGCAGCGTTACGCGGCCACGATCCAGTCGCAGCGCGGTGACTACAACGGCAAGGTGCTGTCGATCCGCCAGGACGACCTGCGCACCCTCGCCGTCATCTACGACCAGTCGCCCTCGGTCCTGACCGAACAGCTGATCAGCTGGGGCGTCCTGGACGCGGACGCGCGTCGTGCCGTCTCCCACGAGGAGGGCTGAGCCTCTCGACGGCTCAGCAGGTCTCAGCAGAAACGTGCCGCCGGGGTGGCCGGAACTTGATGGTTCCGGCCACCCCTGCGGCGTTCTGCGGGCCTGTGGCACCTCAGGCGCACCAGGGGGCGCGGGAATGCCGAAGGGGCCCTCAGCGTGCTGCTGCGGGCCCCTTCTGTGATGGTCGTACCGGCTCCGGCTCGTACGACTCGCTGCCGGTTACGCCTCGTCCCGGCGCAGCGAGGGCTTGAGCTCCTTCAGCCGGCCGAGCAGGCCGTTGACGAACGAGGGCGACTCGTCCGTGGAGAACTCCTTCGCCAGCTGCACCATCTCGTCGAGGACGACCGCGTCCGGGGTCTCGTCGGCCCAGATCAGCTCGTAGGCGCCGAGCCGCAGGATGTTGCGGTCGACGACGGGCATCCGGTCCAGCGTCCAGCCGACCGAGTACTGGGAGATCAGCTCGTCGATCCGCCGCGCGTACTGCGCGTAGCCCTCGACCAGCTGCATCGTGTACTCGCTCACCGGCGGCTGCCGGGTGTCGGCCCGGGAGAGCCGGATCCAGTCCGCGAGGACCGTCAGGACATCGGCTCCGCGCTGGTCGCCCTCGAAGAGGATCTGGAAGGCGCGCTTGCGGGCCGTGTTGCGGGCAGCCACGGTTAGCTGTTCACCCGGCCGAGGTAGTCGCTGGTGCGGGTGTCGACCTTGATCTTCTCACCGGTGGTGATGAAGAGCGGGACCTGGATCTGGTGACCGGTCTCCAGGGTGGCGGGCTTGGTGCCACCGGTGGAGCGGTCGCCCTGCAGGCCCGGCTCGGTCTCCTGGACCACGAGCTCGACGGCCGCGGGCAGCTCGACGAAGAGCACCTCGCCCTCGTGCTGCGCGACCGTGGCGGTGAAGCCCTCGATCAGGAAGTTGGCGGCGTCGCCGACGGCCTTGCGGTCGACCATGAGCTGGTCGTAGGTCTCCATGTCCATGAAGACGAAGTACTCGCCGTCCATGTAGGAGAACTGCATGTCGCGCTTGTCGACAGTGGCCGTCTCGACCTTGACGCCGGCGTTGAACGTCTTGTCGACGACCTTGCCGGAAAGCACGTTCTTGAGCTTGGTACGCACGAATGCGGGGCCCTTGCCGGGCTTGACATGCTGGAACTCGACGACGGACCAGAGCTGGCCGCCTTCGAGCTTGAGCACCAGGCCGTTCTTGAGGTCGTTCGTGGAAGCCACGGTTGCGGAATCTCCTGGACTGACGTGGACGACCCCGGGGCACGCACCTGCCTAGAGGGCGAGCAGCTCCTTGGTCGTGATGGTGAGTAGCTCGGGTCCGCCGTCCGCCTCGGGGCGCACGACGAGCGTGTCATCGATCCGGACGCCGCCCCGGCCCGGGAGGTGTACCCCGGGTTCGACGGTGACCGGCACGCAAGCGTCCAGTTTACCCATGGCTGCGGGAGTCAACTGCGGGTCCTCTTCGATTTCGAGTCCGACACCGTGCCCGGTGAGTGCCAAAAGGCCCTCGGTGCGCCCCGCGGAGTCCAGGATCTGGCGGGCCGCGCGGTCCACGTCGCGGTAGGCGGCGCCGGGTGCCAGGGCCTCGCGTCCGGCCCGCTGAGCGGCGAATACGAGGTCGTACAGCTCGATCTGCCAGTCGGCGGGGGACGTCCCGATCACGAAGGTGCGGCCGATCTCGCAGCGGTAGCCGCGATAGGTCGCGCCCAGGCAGACCGAGAGGAAGTCGCCCTCCTCGACCCGCCGGTCGGTGGGCCGGTGCCCGCGCCGGCCGGAGTTCGGGCCGGCGGCGACGGACGTGGCGAAGGCGGGACCGTCGGCGCCGTGGTCGACGAGGCGCCGCTCCAGCTCCAGGGCCAGGTGCCGTTCCGTGCGGCCGACCAGGATGGACTCCAGCAGTTCGCCCAGCGCCTGGTCGGCGATCTCGGCGCCGATCCGCAGACAGGAGATCTCCTCCTCGTCCTTCACCACCCTCAGCTGTTCGACCGCGCCGCCCAGATCGGCCAGGCGCAGCCGGGCGGCGACCGAGCGGAGCTCACGGTGGCGGGCCACCGTGAGGTGATGTTCCTCGACGGCGAGACAGTCGCCGCCCTGCCCCATGAGGAGGCCGGCGGCCGCGACCGCCGGGTCGCCTCCGGCGCCGGGCAGGACGTGGACGCGCAGCGCGTCGTCCGGTCGCCCTTCGGAGGGGCGGTCCTCGGGCGGGACGGCGCAGACGAGGAGGTCCTCGCGCTTGCCCAGCAGCAGGACGGCGCCGCGCGGGGCCGCGCCCGCGAGGTACCTCACATTGGCGGGGCGGGAGATGAGCGCCGCGGTGCTGCCGGCCGCGTTACAGCGCTCCCGTAGACGGGTTCGGCGGGACGCGTAGACCTCTGACATGACACGAGCGTAGGAGCGGTGGCCGGATTGTGCTGGCTGGAAGGGTGCCGTTCGGGGGACGGAGCGGGGCGAACGGTGGTATGCGGTCCGCCGTCGGTGGGACCGGTCCCGTCCGTCACCACTTCGGAGGGCTGGCGATCGCCCTCGCCAGTACGTCGTCCAGCACCCTTGCCGTGGTCGGGACGTCCAGCTGGGAGTTGTCGATGATGGGGAGGCCCGAGCCGTACCAACCGGCCATGCGGCCGTGGATGCGGGCCACCTCCTCGTCGGTGAGGCGGCGGTTGCCGGAGCGTGCCGCGTTGCGCTCCAGGACGACCTCCAGGCCGGGGAGCAGGACGACGGGCAGCAGACCGGGGCCCACATGGCGTTTCCACCCGCCGAGGCCCACGGCCGGGCGGTCGGGGAAGATCGCGTCGTCCAGGATGCACGAGATGCCGTTGGCCAGGAAGTTGCGCGCGGCGAAGCCGCAGGTGCGGCGGGCCAGGCGGTACTGGGCCTCGGAGTGGTCGTTCCACCCGGACTGCGGGTCGGCGAACCCCGAGCGGACCCATTCGCGTACGTCGTCGAGGCTGACGTGGGCGGTGGGCACCCGGCGGTGGTCGGCCCAGAACTTGGCGACGCTGGTCTTGCCGGCGCCCGCGGGGCCGATCAGCAGGACCGCGAGCGTGGTGGCCGCCGGGTCGGGGACGGTCGGGGCGGGCGGCGCGCTGGGCATCGGGACCGGGCCGCCGGGCGGCAGCGGGACGTGCCCGGTGGCGTCGGCGCCCTGCGGGACGGGGGCGTGCCCGGGCGCGGGCGGCGGCGGCACGGGCGGGACCGGCGGCTGGGGCGCGGGCGGGAGCGGGCCCGAGGGAGCCCCCAGGTATCCCGGCTGGTGCGGACCCGGGTGATGTGCGGCCGGCGACCAGCCGACGGCCGGACCGTGCCCCGGCTGATGGGGCGGCGGCAGCGGAGAACCCACTGCGTGCTGCATCCGGTGCCACTCCGTCTCGTACAGGCAATTGGCGCTGGCTGTAGGGGTGCGGACCCCGTCTTCGCTACTGAACGGTACCGCCCCCGGCCGTCGTTTGGTGAACGGCCGGGGGCGGTCCGAAGTGCCCGGTGTGGAAAGCGAATCGGGCGGAAGGGGAGCGGCCGGACTTACCCGGCCGTTCTCGCGGCTCTGCTCGCCCCGCGACCCCGGTCCTACTCGCCCACCTCGCCGTACGCGGCGAGCAGCACGGCCGGGTCGGGACCTTCGAGGACGGTCGGCTTGGCCAGGCCGTCCAGGACGATGAAGCGCAGCAGGTCGCCACGGGACTTCTTGTCGACCTTCATGTTCTCCAGCAGCTTGGGCCACTGGTCGTACCGGTAGTGCAGCGGCAGCCCCACGGCCTCGAGGACCGCGCGGTGACGGTCCGCCGTGGCGTCGTCCAACCGGCCCGCCAGACGGCCCAGTTCGGCCGCGAAGTGCATACCCACCGAGACGGCCGCGCCGTGCCGCCACTTGTAGCGCTCGTTCTTCTCGATGGCGTGCGCCAGCGTGTGACCGTAGTTGAGGATCTCCCGCAGGCCCGACTCCTTCAGGTCGGAGGACACGACGTCCGCCTTCACCCTGATGGAGCGTTCGATGAGCTCGGCCGTGTGCGGGCCCGTCGGGGTGCGGGCGGCCTCGGGGTCGGACTCGATGAGCTCGAGGATCACCGGGTCGGCGATGAAACCGGCCTTGATGATCTCGGCGAGCCCGGAGACGTAGTCGTTGACCGGGAGGGAGTCCAGCGCGGCCAGATCGCACAGCACCCCGGCCGGCGGGTGGAAGGAGCCGACGAGGTTCTTGCCCTCGGCCGTGTTGATGCCGGTCTTGCCGCCGACGGCCGCGTCCACCATGGCGAGCACGGTGGTCGGGACGGCGATCCAGCGCACCCCGCGCAGCCAGGTCGCCGCGACGAACCCGGCGAGGTCGGTGGTCGAGCCGCCGCCGACGCCCACCACGACGTCGGTGCGGGTGAACCCGGACTGGCCGAGCGCCTTCCAGCAGTAGGCGGCGACCTCGGCGGTCTTGGCCTCCTCCGCGTTGGGCACCTGGATGGCGACCGCCTCGTAGCCCTGCTCGGCCAGGTCGGCGCGCAGCGCGTCCCCGGTCTCGGCGAGCGCCTCGGGGTGGATCACGGCGACCCGCTTGGCCCGGTCGCCGATCAGCCCGCCGAGTTCACTCAGCAGCCGACGTCCGACCAGGACCTCGTACGGCTCGGATCCCGCGCTGCCGCCGACCCGGATCCGCGTCACGGACTCGCTGCTCATGCTTCCTTCAACTCCAAAGCGTCCAGGGCGACTTGGGCGACCACTTCGGCCGTACGGCCGTCCGTCGGCACCACGGCCGTGGCGACTTGCTCGTACAGGTGGCGGCGGGCCTCCATCAGCTCGCGCCACTGCTTGCGCGGATTGACGGCGAGCAGCGGGCGGGCCGCGTTCAGGCCGGTGCGCCGCACAGCCTCCTCGACGTCCATGGTCAGGTAGACCACGCGCTGTCCGGCCAGCAGGCCGCGCGTGTCCGCGTCCAGGATCGAGCCGCCGCCGAGCGCCAGAACACCGTCGTGCTCGGCGAGCGCGCGATGCACGGCCTGCTTCTCGAGCGCGCGGAAGGCTTCCTCGCCGTCGTCGACGAAGATCTCCGCGATGCTGCGGCCCTGCTCGACGACGATGTCGTCGTCCGTGTCCCGGTAGCCGACGCCGAGCCGCTCGGCCAGCAGACCGCCGACGGTGGACTTGCCGACGCCCATCGGGCCGACCAGGACGACCAGCGGCCCGCTCATCGGATGCTCAGGTTGTCGAGGTACGAGCGCACGTTGCGGTGGGTCTCGGGGACGCTGTCGCCGCCGAACTTCTCCGCCACGGCGTCCGCCAGCACCAGCGCGACCATCGCCTCGGCGACGATCCCGGCGGCCGGGACCGCGCACACGTCGGAGCGCTGGTGGTGCGCCTGGGTGGCCTCGCCCGTGACGACGTCCACCGTCCGCAGGGCGCGCGGCACGGTCGCGATCGGCTTCATGGCCGCCCGCACGCGCAGCAGCTCGCCCGTGGTCAGACCGCCCTCGGTGCCGCCGGAGCGACCGCTCGTGCGCCTGATGCCCTCGGGCGTGGTGACGATCTCGTCGTGCGCCTTCGAACCGGGCACGCGCGCGAGGTCGAAGCCGTCTCCGACCTCGACGCCCTTGATCGCCTGGATGCCCATCAGAGCGGCGGCGAGGCGGGCGTCCAGTCGGCGGTCCCAGTGCACGTGCGAGCCGAGGCCGACCGGGACGCCGTACGCGAGGACCTCGACGACGCCGCCGAGGGTGTCGCCGTCCTTGTGGGCCTGGTCGATCTCCGCGACCATCGCCTTCGACGCGTCCGCGTCCAGGCAGCGCACCGGGTCCTCGTCCAGCTTCTCGACGTCGGCGGGGGTGGGGTAGACGCCGTAGGGCGCCTTGGCGGCGGCCAGCTCCACCACATGGGAGACGATCTCGATGCCGGCCGTCTCCTTCAGGTACGACCGGGCGACCGCGCCCAGCGCCACCCGGGCGGCCGTCTCACGCGCGGAGGCGCGCTCCAGCACGGGCCGTGCCTCGTCGAAGCCGTACTTCTGCATCCCGGCGAGGTCGGCGTGGCCGGGGCGCGGGCGGGTCAGCGGAGCGTTGCGGGCGAGGCCCGCGAGGATCTCCGGGTCGACCGGGTCGGCCGCCATGACCTGTTCCCACTTCGGCCACTCCGTGTTGCCCACCATGACCGCCACCGGCGAACCCATGGTGAGGCCGTGCCGGACGCCGCCGAGGAAGGTGACCTCGTCGCGTTCGAACTTCATGCGCGCACCGCGCCCGTAACCGAGCCGCCGTCGCGCCAGGTGGTCGGCCACCATCTCCGTGGTGATCGGCACGCCGGCGGGAAGGCCCTCCAGCGTCGCGACGAGTGCGGGACCGTGTGACTCCCCCGCGGTCAGCCAACGCAGCCTGCTCAACGATGCTCCTCAGTGCTCGCGCCCCGTATGCCCTGCCGCACGCGCGTCCTCGCGTACGTCGTCGGCGTGACCTGGTGCGCGGCCCTGGCCCGCCGCCTCCGATCCTCCCACGTCCCGGCTCCGGAACCGGTCGCCGGTCCATCAACCGGACGGCGGGAACCTGAAAGCACCGCCCGGCGGGGCACTCTTGCGGTCCGCCGCGATCACGGGTTCCCGTGGGTGCGGCGGGAGGCGAGGGCGTGCTCGCCGGCCTTGCGCATGGCCTCCACCGGGGCCGGGACGCGTCCGGTCATCTGTTCGACCTGGAGCACGGCCTGGTGCACGAGCAGGTCGAGTCCGCCGACGACGGCGCCGCCGAACATGGACCAGCGGGCGGCCAGCTCGGTCGGCCAGGGGTCGTAGAGCACGTCGAAGAGGGTGGCGGGGCGTTCCGGCACCGCTGCGGCGAGGGCGTCGGTGGCTCCGGCCGGGGTGGTCGCGACGACCAGCGGGAAGCGCAGGGCGTCGGCGGCGTCCGCCCAGTCCCCGATCCGGACCTCGACGTCGAGCCGCTCGCCCCACTGCCGCATCTCGGCGGCCCGGTCCGCGCTGCGCACAAAGGCGACGATCTCGCCGGTGCAGATCCTGGACAGGGCGGCCAGCGCCGAGGACGCGGTGGCGCCCGCGCCGAGGATCGCGGCCGAGTCGACCTGTTCGATCCCGCGCTCGCGCAGGGCGGCGACCATGCCGGGGATGTCGGTGTTGTCGCCGAGCCGCCGGCCGTCCTCGGTGCGGACGACGGTGTTGACGGCCTCGACGGAGGCCGCCGTCTCGCTGATCTCGTCGAGCAGCGGGATCACGGCGCGCTTCAGCGGCATGGTCAGCGAGAGACCGGCCCACTCGGGGCCGAGCCCGTCGACGAAGGCGGGCAGGGCCGCCTCGTCGACGTCGAAACGGTCGTACGTCCAGCCGGTGAGCTCCAGCGCGTCGTACGCGGCGCGGTGCAGCGCCGGCGAGAGGGAGTGGGCGATGGGGCTGCCCAGTACCGCGGCCCGGCGAGCGTCAGTTGCCCGTGCTCTCATCGAACTTGTCCTTGAGTTTCAGGAATTCCTCGTGCGTCCTGGCGAATTCGGTCTTGCTCACGCCGTCGGTCGCCACGAAGTAGTACCAGCCGTCGTCGGTCGGATCCAGCGAAGCCTTGATCGCCACGTCGCCGGGGTTTCCGATCGGGCCGGGCGGCAGGCCCTTGTTGGTGTAGGTGTTGTACGGGTCCTTGTCCTTGTTGATCTCCGACTCGCTGATGTCGATGTTGCTCTCGTTCTTCGCGTAATTGAAGGTCGAGTCGAACTGCAGGAAGCCGTATGTCTGGGGGTTCCCGCGATCGAGGCGGTTGTAGATCACCTCGGCCATCTTGCGGTAGTCGTCACTGGTCTTGCCCTCCGCCTGGACGAGGCTGGCGACCGTGATGACCTGCAACGGAGTGTCCAGTTTGAGCGCCTTGGCCTTGGCCTCCAGGTCGTACTTGGAGTACGCGTCGTTGGCGCGGGCGACCATGGACTTGAGGACCGCCTCCGGCTTCATGCCCTTGGCCGCGCCGTAGGTGCCCGGCAGCAGGAAGCCTTCCAGCGGGTCCTTGATGTCCTCGTTGTCGTTCGCCCACTTGGGCAGTCCGAGCGTCTTGAACTGGCTTGTCGCGACTTTTCTGGTGCTACCGGCGGAAAGCCCGAGTTTTGTGTCGATGGCCTTGTAGACGGCGATATTGCGCTGTCCGGGCGTGACCATCACATTGGCCTGGCTCTTCGGGTCGAGCATCATCGCGACGGCGCTCTTCGCGGACATCTCCTTCTTCAGGATGTACGCGCCCGCCTGGATGCCGTCCGCCTGGGAATTGCTCGTGAACGCGGAGACGAACGCGTCCACGCTCTTCACGACGCCGGCGTCCTTCAGCAGACGGCCGATGGCGGCGCCGCCGGAGCCCTTGGGAACCTCCACGCTCACGGACTCGGCTGTGCCGTCGCCCGCGTAGTCCGGAGCCGCGCCGTAACGATTCTGGTAGAAGTCGTAGCCGAAGTAGCCGACGCCCGCGATGCCCCCGCCGAACACCAGCACGACGACCAGACAGGCACAGCCGCTGCGACTCTTCTTGCTCTTCGTGCTCTTGGCGCCTTTGCCGCCCCGGCCCCGCCGGCCCCCGGGCTCCGCCTCGTCGTCGTCCTCGTCGTCCTCGGCACCGCCGCCCGCGAAGAAGGCGTGCTCGCCCTCGTCGGGACCGGGATCCCAGTCGGGTTTCTCCTCCGGGCCGGGATCCGGCACGGGCTCCGGTTCGGGCTCGGTACGCCGCCGGGCGGGCGGCTCCGGAGGCGGATAGGCGTCCGGGGTGCCGTAGAAGTCGGGCTGCTGCGCGCCGTAGGCCGCGGCCTGCTGGCCGTAGGGGTCGCCGGGGTCGGCCGCGTACGGGACGTGGGCATGGGTGCCCGTGCCGTCCCAGCCGCCCTCCTGGTAACCCTCGTGGTAGGCCTGCTGGTTGGGAGGGACGTACTGCTGCTGGTCGTAGCCCTGGTACTGCGGGTCGTACTGCTGCTGCTCGTACTGCTGCTGGCCGTACTGCTGCTGGTCGTGCTGCTGCTGGTCGTGCTGCTGCGCCTGTCCGTGGCCCCAGTCGCCGTACTCCGACTGCTGAGGCTGCTGCTGCGGGTAGTGGTGCTGCTGCTGGCCGCCGTAGGCAGGCTGATGACCCGTGTGGGCCTGCTGCCCTTCCCATCCGCCATCCCCGAACAACGGGTCCTCCGGATGCCACGGTTCGGAGCCCGGGCCCCGGCCATACTCAGTCATCGATCCCCTAGAGCCGCGAGGCGGCGATCACACGGCCTTCGCGGGCCCGTCACCGTTCCGCCTCTCTCTGTGCGGCGACTGTTCGAACAGCACCGCATCGCGCGGAACGTTACCGTATCGCGATCAGATGACCACTTCGACGCCCTCGCCCGGTGCTTTACCTGACACCCGTTCGGATTCCAGGGCCTGCTGAAGGATGATCACCGCGGCTGCCTGGTCGATGACCGCACGGCCCTTCTTCGCCTTCACGCCCGAGGCGCGCAGTCCCTGACTGGCCGTCACGGTCGTCATCCGCTCGTCGACGAGCCGCACCGGGACCGGTGCGATGCCCTGCGCGAGCTCCTGGGCGAAGCCGCGAACCTTTACCGCGGCCGGGCCCTCGCCCCCCTTGAGGGAGCGCGGAAGACCCACGACGACCTCGATCGGCTCGTACTCCTCGACGAGTTGCCGAAGGCGGCGATGAGCTGCCGGGACGTCCCGGCCGGGGACCGTCTCCACCGGAGTGGCGAGGATCCCGTCGGGGTCGCACGAGGCGACCCCGATCCGGGCGTCCCCGACGTCGATCGCAAGTCGACGGCCCTTGCGCATCGGGTGACTCACTTGGCCGTTTCCGCCACGAGCCGTTCGACCGCGTCGACGGCCTCGCCGACGGCGGCCGGGTTCTGGCCGCCGCCCTGGGCGACGTCCGGCTTGCCGCCACCGCCGCCGCCGAGGGTCTTGGCGGCCGTGCGGACCAGCTCGCCGGCCTTGAGACCGCGCTCGCGGGCGGCCTCGTTGGTGGCGATGACCGTCAGCGGCTTGCCGTTGTTGACCGTGAACAGGGCGACCACGGCGGCCCGGCCGCCCTGGATGCGCCCGCGCACGTCGAGGACCAGCTTGCGCAGGTCGTCGGGGGTGGTGCCGTCCGGAACCTGACCGGTGACGACGGCGATCCCGCGGACGTCCTTGGCGGACTCCACGAGACCGGCGGCGGCCTGGAGCACCTTCTCCGCGCGGAACTTCTCGATCTCCTTCTCGGCGTCCTTCAGCTTGCCGAGCATCGCGGAGACCCGCTCCGGGAGCTCCTCCGGACGACCCTTGATCAGTTCCTGGAGCTGGGCGACGACCGTGTGCTCCCGGGCGAGGAAGTTGTAGGCGTCGACGCCGACGAGGGCCTCGATACGGCGCACGCCCGAGCCGATCGACGACTCGCCGAGCAGCTTCACCAGGCCCAGCTGGGAGGTGTTGTGCACATGCGTGCCGCCGCACAGCTCCTTGGAGAAGTCGCCGATGGTCACCACGCGGACGCGCTCGCCGTACTTCTCGCCGAACTCGGCGATGGCGCCCTGCTTCTTGGCCTCGTCGATGCCCATGACGTCGGCGCGGACGTCCAGGTCGCGGGCGAGCACCTCGTTGATCTTCTGCTCGACGTCGGTCATCACGGCCGTCGGAACGGCGGCCGGGGAGCCGAAGTCGAAGCGGAAGCGGCCGGGCTGGTTCTCGGAACCGGCTTGGGCGGCCGTCGGGCCGAGCGCGTCGCGCAGGGCCTGGTGGGTGAGGTGGGTGGCCGAGTGGGCGCGGGCGATGGCGGTGCGGCGACGCGAGTCGATCGAGGCGTGCACAGAATCGCCGACGGCCACCTCGCCGACCTGGACGACGCCCTTGTGGACGTAGACGCCCGGGACCGGCTTCTGGGTGTCGCGGATCTCGACGACGGCGCCGGAACCCACCTTGATCCGGCCGGTGTCGCCGATCTGGCCGCCGCCCTCGGCGTAGAACGGGGTGCGGTCGAGGACGATCTCGACCTCGTCGCCCTCGGTGGCGGCCGGCGAGGAGACGCCGTCGACGAGGATGCCGACGACCGTGGACTCGCCCTCGGTGTCCGCGTAGCCGAAGAACTCGGTCTCGCCGGCCTTGTCGGCGATCTCGCGGTAGGCGCCCGTCCCGGCGTGGCCGGTCTTCTTGGCCTGGGCGTCGGCCTTGGCGCGCTCCCGCTGCTCCTTCATCAGACGGCGGAAGCCGTCCTCGTCCACGGACAGCCCCTGCTCGGCGGCCATCTCGAGGGTGAGGTCGATCGGGAAGCCCCAGGTGTCGTGGAGCAGGAACGCCTTGTCGCCGGCCAGGACACTGCCACCGGAGGCCTTGGTCTCGGTGACGGCGGTGTCGAGGATGTTGGTGCCGGCCTTCAGCGTCTTGAGGAAGGCGTTCTCCTCGGCGACGGCGACCTTCTCGATGCGCTCGCGGTCGGTGATCAGCTCCGGGTACTGCTGGCCCATCATGCCGATCACGGTGTCGATGAGGTCCAGGACGACCGGGCCGGTGGCGCCGAGCAGGCGCATGTTGCGGATGGCGCGGCGCATGATCCGGCGCAGGACGTAGCCGCGGCCCTCGTTGCCGGGGGTGACGCCGTCGCCGATGAGCATCACGGAGGTGCGCATGTGGTCGGTGACCACGCGCAGCGAGACGTCCGAGTCGTGGGCCTTGCCGTACTCGACGCCGGTCAGCTCGGTGGCCTTCCTGATGACGGCCATGGATGTGTCGATCTCGTACATGTTCTGCACGCCCTGCAGAATCATGGCGAGGCGCTCCATGCCGAGGCCCGTGTCGATGTTCTTGCTCGGCAGGTCGCCCAGGATCTCGAAGTTGTCCTTGCCGATGCCCTCGCCGCGCTCGTACTGCATGAAGACGAGGTTCCAGATCTCCACGTACCGCTCGTCGTTGACGGCGGGGCCGCCCTCGACGCCGAACTCGGGGCCGCGGTCGTAGTTGATCTCGGAACAGGGTCCGCAGGGTCCGGGGACGCCCATGGACCAGTAGTTGTCCTTCATGCCGAGGCGCTGGATGCGCTCCTTGGGCACGCCGACGACCTCGTGCCAGATGCGCTCGGCCTCGTCGTCGTCCAGGTAGACCGTGATCCAGAGCCGCTCCGGATCCAGGCCGTAACCACCCTTGTCCTGGGGGCTGGTGAGCAGCTCCCAGGCGTACTTGATGGCGCCTTCCTTGAAGTAGTCGCCGAAGGAGAAGTTGCCGCACATCTGGAAGAACGTGCCGTGCCGGGTGGTCTTGCCGACCTCTTCGATGTCGGGCGTGCGCACGCACTTCTGCACACTGGTGGCGCGCGACCACGGCGGCTTGACCTCACCGAGGAAGTACGGCTTGAAGGGGACCATGCCGGCGGGGACGAGGAGCAGAGTCGGGTCGTCCGCGATGAGCGACGCCGAAGGGACGACGGTGTGCCCGCGCTCCTCGTAGAAGCTCAGCCAGCGGCGGCGAATCTCGGCCGACTCCATCAGTGGTCCTCATTCCGGTCGTACGGGTACGTCGTGGTCTCGACGTACTTCGTGTGCTTGCTGTTCTCGATGGCGGCGTACCGCCGGGGGGCGGGGAGTTCGGGGTCCTCGTGGATGCCGAGCGCGTCCTCGAGTTCCGCCTCCCGCCGGTCCATGTTGTCGCGGACGTCGAGCGCGAAGCCGACCGCGCGGTCCTTGAGGCGGGCTCCCGTCTCGAGCGCCTTGTTGGCCGCGGTCGCGGCGAGGCTCTCGGGGGTCAGCTGCCTGAGCTTGCGGTTGACCTTGGTGGTGGCCCAGACACCGGCGGCGACGCCCGTGGTGAACCAGAAGGTACGGCGGAACATCGCTGGTCTCAGTCCCTCTTTCCACGGGGCTTGCGCTTCTCCCGCCAGGAGACCGTTCGGCCCACGATCACGGTACGCCGGGGCTCCCTCGCGGGCGCGTCGTCCTTGCGGCTCAGGGCGCGGCGGACGCCGTACCCGAACGCGGCGACCTTCACCAGGGGGCCGCCGAAGGTGGAGGCGACGGTCGTCGAGAGCGCGGAGGCGTTCGACGTGACCTCCTGGACGTCGGAGGCGATGGAGTCGACCCGGTCGATCTGGGTCTGCGCGGAGCGCACCGCGGCGGAGGCGTCGGCCAGCAGCGGGACGGCCCTGTCGGTCACGTCCGCGACCAGCTTGGTGGTCGCCCTGAGCGTCTGGGCCAGCCTCGCCAGCGCGACGGCCAGGAAGGAGACCAGGATCGCCCAGAAGACGGCCACCAGGATCCCGGCCACTTCTCCACCGGACACCTGGCACTCTCCTCGCAGTGATGGCACCTATCTCTGGCGCTGAGCCTATCGCGCCGGACCCGGCGTTCCGTACCGGATTAGGGGTGTGCGAAGGCCCGCCGTCCCCCGCCCCGAGGGGCAGGTGGCCGGCGGGCCTTTGCGGAGATCAGCGGGCGTAGTACTCGACGACGAGCTGCTCGTCGCAGATGACCGGGATCTCCTTGCGGTTCGGCTCGCGGTCCAGGCGGAAGGCCAGGGCGCGGAGGTTCACCTGGAGGTAGCGCGGGGTCTCGCCGTCGGGGGCGAAGCCGCCCTCACGGGAGATGGAGAAGAGGGTCTTCTCGCGGCTGCGCTCACGGACCATCACGACGTCGTCGGGCTTGACGCGGAAGGACGGCTTGTCGACCTTCTGGCCGTTGACCTCGATGTGGCCGTGGACGACCATCTGGCGGGCCTGGTAGATCGTGCGGGCGATGCCCGAACGCAGGACCAGCGCGTCGAGACGGCGCTCGAGCTCGATGATCAGGGCCTCACCGGTCTTGCCCTGGACCTTGGAGGCACGCTCGTAGGCGCGCACGAGCTGGCGCTCGGACACGTCGTACTGCGCGCGCAGACGCTGCTTCTCGAGCAGACGGACCTTGTAGTCCGAGTTCTGCTTGCGGCCGCGGCCGTGCTCGCCCGGCGGGTAGGGGCGGGCCTCGAAGTACTTGACGGCCTTCGGGGTCAGCGCGATGCCGAGGGCACGCGACTTCTTGACCTTGGGGCGGGACTGATTCGCCACTGTGTTCTTCTCTTTCCTGAATTTCCGGCTTGTCAGGGTTAAGGGAGGTCGCATCCGCAGCCGGGGAAACCCGCCGGTCCGCGAGGGACCTGTCGGGCAGCCGCTCCCCTTGGTCTGGGCACACAAGTGCAGCACGCGAGTGGCCCACCGACCGTTCCCGGAATCCCGGGTGGTGGTGGGCTGCCCGCGACACCGTTCGAACGGTGCGCGACGCTCCTGGAGCCGATCCATGGATCGAGGATCCGAGGACCGGGCTCCGGCTGACTGTCCTGTTCTGACGGCACAGGACGCAGCACTTCGGGCGAGTCTACAGGGTGCTCAGGACCCCTTGCGACCGAGGCGCTGTCTGGTCCACTCGACCGCGTCCGCGTAGCGGGCCTCGGCGCCGTGCCGGGTGGGCGTGTAGTACTCCCGGCCGTCGATCGCGTCCGGCGCGTACTGCTGGGCGGCGATGCCCTCGGGCAGGTCGTGCGGATACACGTACCCCTGGGCGTGCCCGAGCTTGGCGGCGCCCTTGTAGTGGCCGTCCCGCAGATGCGGCGGGACGGGCCCGGCCAGTCCCTTGCGGACGTCCTCCAGGGCGGCGCCGATCGCCGTCGTCGCGGCGTTGGACTTGGGGGCCAGGGCGAGCGCGATGGTGACGTGGCTGAGGGTGAGGGCGGCCTCGGGGAAGCCGATCATGGCGACGGCCTGGGCGGCGGCGACCGCGAGGGGCAGGGCGCCCGGATCGGCGAGGCCGATGTCCTCGCTGGCGGAGATCATCAGCCGACGGGCGATGAAGCGGGGGTCCTCGCCGGCCTCGATCATGCGGGCCAGGTAGTGCAGGGCCGCGTCGACGTCCGAGCCGCGGATGGACTTGATGAGGGCGCTGGCGACGTCGTAGTGCTGGTCGCCGTCACGGTCGTACTTCACCGCCGCGCGGTCGACCGTCTGCTCCAGGGTCTGGAGGCTGATCTCGGTCTCGTCCTGGTCGAGGGCGGCGCCGGCGGCCGCCTCCAGGGCCGTCAGGGCGCGGCGGGCGTCACCGCCGGCGATGCGCAGGAGGTGCGCCTCGGTGTCCTCGGGGAGCATGACGGCGCTCTTCAGACCGCGGTCGTCGGCCAGCGCGCGCCTGACGAGGTCGCGGAGGTCGTCGTCCGTGAGGGGTTCGAGGGTGAGCAGGAGCGAGCGGGAGAGGAGCGGTGAGATGACCGAGAAGTACGGGTTCTCGGTGGTCGCCGCGATCAGCGTCACCCAGCGGTTCTCGACGGCCGGGAGGAGGGAGTCCTGCTGGGCCTTGCTGAAGCGGTGGATCTCGTCGAGGAAGAGGACGGTCTCCTTGCCGAAGCCGCCGATGGCGCGGCGGGCGCCGTCGATGACCGCGCGGACCTCCTTGACGCCCGCGGTGATCGCCGACAGCTCCACGAACCGCTTGTCGGTGGCCTTGGAGACGACGTACGCCAACGTCGTCTTCCCGGTGCCGGGCGGGCCCCAGAGGATCACCGAGGAGGGGCCGGCCGGGCCCTTGGCGCCGTCGCCGACCAGGCGGCGCAGGGGGGAGCCCGGCTTCAGCAGGTGCTGCTGGCCCAGTACCTCGTCGAGGGTGCGCGGGCGCATCCGGACCGCCAGGGGGCTCCCTGCGGGGTCCTTCTCCTGGCGGTCTTCGGCTGCGGCGGTGAACAGGTCGGGCTCCACAGGTCGGAGCCTACGTCAGGGGTCCGACAGTCCCGCCCGGCCCCTTGTGCGCTGCCGGGCTCAGGCCCAGAGGTCGGCGCCCCAGCGGGTCAGGATCAGCATGCCGATGATGCCGACGTGGGTGGCCGGCAGGACCCAGGTGAACTCGCCGAAGAACCGCTTCAGCCAGCCCGGGGCCGGAAGGAAGTCGTTGCGCACGTTGAACGAGGTGACGTACCAGAACATGGTGATCGTCGCGACCCAGGCCAGCGAGCACCACAGGCACAGGGCGTTGATCTTGTACAGGGACTGGTACTGGAGCCAGGTGCAGAAGACCACGCCGAAGAGCGTGCCGAAGTTGAAGGTCAGCCAGTACCAGCGGGGGAACCGGGCGCGGGCCAGCAGGCTCATGCCGACGCAGATCACGATGCCGTAGCAGACCAGGCCGAGCATCGGGTTGGGGAAGCCGAAGGCGGCGGCCTGCTTGCTCTCCATGACGCTGCCGCAGGACACGATCGGGTTGATGCTGCAACTGGGGGTGAACGTCTTGCCGTCCACCTTGCCTTCGAGGATCTTGAACTTGTCGATCGTGATGACCCACGCGGCGAGCAGACCGGCCGCGCCGGTGATCAGCAGCAGGATCGCGAAGGCACGGCTGCCGCCCACCGTCCGGGGCTCGGTCGCGGCGACGCGCTCGGGCTCGGACTCCGTGGAGACGTCTTTGACTGTCGTCTTGCTCATCACGCCGATCCGTCACTTGAGAGTTGGACCATCTTCGGGCAGGGGCCATTGTGCCGCACAGGACCCTCTGTCCACCGTTCGGTGGGCATAAGGACGTACGTGCGGCCACCGCCGGGCGTTCGGTTCCGGCCAGCTGCCGAAACCGGTGACGCCCGGCGTGCGGCACGGCTCTAGCCGAGCCTCGACTCCAGTTCCGCCACGATCTCGTTGACGCCGATCGCCGTCTGCTCGCCGGACTGCATGTCCTTGAGCTGGACGACGCCCTCGGCGAGGTCGCGTTCGCCCGCGACGATCGTGTAGCGGGCCCCGCTGCGGTTGGCGCTCTTCATGGCGCCCTTGAGCCCCTTGGCGCCGTACGAGAAGTCGGCGGCGACGCCGAGTTTGCGCAGCTCGGTGACCTTCGCGAAGAGCACCCGGCGGGCCTCCTCGCCGAGCGGCACCGCGAACACGGAGGTCGAGGCGGGCAGTTCCAGCTCCACGCCCTCCGCCTCCAGCGCCAGCACCGTGCGGTCGACGCCGAGGGCCCAGCCCACCGAGGGCAGCGCGGGGCCGCCGATCATCTCGGAGAGGCCGTCGTAGCGGCCTCCGCCGCCCACCGCGGACTGGGAGCCCAGCCCGTCGTGGACGAACTCGAAGGTCGTGCGGGTGTAGTAGTCCAGGCCGCGGACCAGCTTCGGGTCGTCCTCGAAGGCGACGCCCGCCGCGGTGATCAGCTCGCGGACCTCCTCGTGGTACGCCTTGCAGGCGTCGCACAGGTAGTCGCGCAGCAGCGGGGCCTCGCCGAGCTGCTTCTGCACCGACTCGCGCTTGTCGTCGAGCACCCGGAGCGGGTTGATCTCCGCGCGGCGCAGGGTGTCCTCGTCGAGGTCCAGGCCCCGCAGGAAGGTCTGCAGCGCCTCCCGGTACACCGGACGGCACTCCTTGTCGCCGAGCGAGTTGAGCAGGATGCGGAAGTTCCTGAGGCCCAGCGAGCGGTACGCCTGGTCGGCCAGGATGATCAGCTCGGCGTCCAGCGCCGGGTCCTCCGCGCCGATCGCCTCGGCGCCGACCTGGGAGAAGTGCCGGTAACGGCCCTTCTGGGGGCGCTCGTAGCGGTAGTACGAGCCGGAGTACCAGAGCTTGACCGGCAGGTTGCCCGTCTTGTGCAGGTTGGCCTCGAGCGCGGCGCGCAGCACGGACGCCGTGCCCTCGGGGCGCAGCGCGAGCCGGTCGCCGCCCTTGGTCTCGAAGGCGTACATCTCCTTCGTCACGATGTCCGTCGACTCGCCGACACCGCGCGCGAACAGCTCGACGTTCTCGAAGCCGGGCGTCTCGACATAGCCGTAGCCGGAGTTGCGCAGCGGCGCGGCGATGGCCTCGCGGACGGCGAGGTAGACGGCGCTGTCCGGCGGAATCAGGTCGTAGGTGCCCTTGGGGGCCTGGAAAGTACTCACGGAAGGTCTCTCGTCACATTCCTCGTCGGGGAGGGGTGGGCGAACCCGCTCCCTGGCCGCCGGCCGCCACCTGCCGCAGATACGGGTTGGCGGCGCGCTCCTGGCCGATGGTCGTCTGGGGGCCGTGGCCGGACAGCACCACGGTCGAGTCCTCGAGCGGCAGGCATACGCGAGCCAGCGAGTCGAGCATCTCGGCCATGTCGCCGCCGGGCAGGTCGGTGCGTCCGATGGAGCCGGCGAACAGCAGATCCCCGGAGAAGAAGACCGACGGGACGTCGGCCCTCTCGGGCATCCGGAAGGTCACCGACCCCCTGGTATGGCCCGGCGCGTGCGCGACGGAGAACTCCAGACCGGCCAGGTCCAGCCGGACGCCGTCGGTCAGCTCCCGGACGTCGTCCGGCTCCCCCACGGTCAGCTCGCCCATCAGGGGCATCCCGATGGACCGGCCCAGCGACTTCTCGGGGTCGCTCATCATGTAGCGGTCCTCGGGGTGGATCCAGGCGGGCACGTCGTGCGCGCCGCACACCGGGACGACCGAGGCCACATGGTCGATGTGGCCGTGCGTGAGGACGACGGCGACGGGCTTCAGCCGATGCTTCGAAATCGCTTCCTCGACTCCGGGGGCCGCCTGGTGGCCCGGGTCGATGATCACGCACTCCTCGCCGGCGGCGGGGGCGACGAGATAACAGTTCGTCCCCCAGGCGCCGGCGGGGAACCCGGCAATGAGCACGATCGTCCTTCGTTTGTGTCGATACGCGTGGGCTTCTGGCGGCTGCGCCAGTGGTCAGAGCCTACCGGCGCTGCCGTTTCCTCAGCGAACCCATATACGGTACGGGACACACGCAGGCTGTCGGCTCACAAGACGCACGCGTCCCAGTCGACGTACGAGACGCACGAGGAGAAAACCCGGTGGTCACCCAGGAACAGCGGAAGCGTCAGCTCGCCCGGGAGAAGTTCTTGCGGCAGCAGCAGCGGCGCACCAGCGCACGGCGCAAGGCGCGGGTACGCAACTCGGTGATCGCGTCGGTGCTCGGCGTGATCATCATCGGCAGTCTGGCGCTGTACACGACGGGCGTCCTGAAGGACGACGACGACAAGGCGAACGCGAGCTCGGAGACGACGCCGTCCGCGACGCCCAGCGCCGCGAAGGACCCGTGCGAGAAGCCCGCCACCGGCGCGATCAAGACGGAGACCTGGAAGAAGGAGCCGGCGGTCACCATCGACACGTCGGCGAAGTACACGATGACGCTGGCGACGACGTGCGGTGACATCGGCATAGCCCTGAAGGCGAAGGCCGCGCCGCACACGGTGAACTCGTTCAGCTTCCTCGCCGGCAAGGGCTACTTCGACCACACCAAGTGCCACCGCCTCACCACCAACGGCATCTACGTGCTCCAGTGCGGCGACCCGACGGGCCAGGGCAGCGGCGGTCCCGGCTACACCATTCCGGACGAGAACCTGAAGGACACCAGCCTCAAGAACAACGTCTACCCGGCGGGCACGGTCGCGATGGCCAACACCGGTCAGGCGCACACCGGCGGCAGCCAGTTCTTCCTCGTCTACCAGGACAGCCAGCTGCCGCCCAGCTACACCCCGTTCGGCACGGTGTCGGCCGAAGGCATGAAGGTGCTGCAGAAGATCGCCGCCGCGGGCGAGAACACCGGCGCCGGTGACGGAGCCCCCAACGCGACGGTCGTGATCAACAAGGCGACGGTCACGAAATCCTGACGACGACCTGAAGACAACCTGACGACAAGGGGCGGTCAACTGCGCAATTTCGGTCGCGCTGGATGCGGACAGGCGGCCCGCCGGTCGCCTATGTTGGCCGTGACGAAACTGTGGACGATGCCCAGGGGCGCTGAAGCCCCTCGGAGGCATCATGTGGAGGAGGCGCTGTGAGCAGCGACCCGTGGGGCCGCGTCGACGAGACGGGGACCGTGTACGTGCGTACGGCCGACGGCGAGCAGGTGGTCGGTTCCTGGCAGGCAGGCTCCCCCGAGGAAGCACTGGCCTACTTCGAGCGCAAGTACGAGGGCCTGGTTGTCGAGATCGGCCTCCTCGAGAAGCGAGTGCAGACCACCGATCTTTCGGCCAAGGACGCGCAGGTCGCGATCGACCACATCCGCGAGCAGGTCGACGCACATCACGCGGTCGGCGATCTCCAGGCGCTGAAGGACCGGCTGGACAAGCTGGTGGCGACCGTCGAGTCGCGCCGCGAGGAGCGCAAGCAGCAGCGCGCCAAGCAGTCCGACGAGGCCCGCAAGGCCAAGGAGGACCTGGTCACCGAGGCGGAGCAGCTTGCGCAGTCCGACCAGTGGCGGGCCGCCGGTGAGCGGCTGCGCTCCCTGGTGGACACCTGGAAGGGTCTGCCGCGGCTGGACCGCAAGTCGGACGACGAGCTGTGGCACCGCTTCTCGCACGCCCGCTCGGCGTTCTCCAAGCGCCGCAAGGCGCACTTCGCGCAGCTGGACGCGCAGCGCGAGGACGCCCGCCGGATCAAGGAGCGGCTGGTCTCCGAGGCCGAGGGGCTGTCCGGCTCCACGGACTGGGGTCCGACGGCGGCGCGCTACCGCGAGCTGATGGCGGAGTGGAAGGCGGCGGGCCGCGCCCAGCGCGAGCACGAGGACGACCTGTGGAACCGCTTCCGCGGTGCGCAGGACGTGTTCTTCGCCGCCCGTAGCTCGGTGTTCGCCGAGCGGGACGCGGAGCAGACGGAGAACCTGAAGCTCAAGGAGGAGCTGGCCGAGGAGGCCGAAAAGCTCCTGCCGGTCGGGGAGTTGAAGGCGGCGCGGGCCGCGTTCCGCTCGATCAACGAGCGCTGGGAGGCCATCGGCCACGTTCCGCGGGACGCCCGGCCGAAGATCGAGGGCCGGATGCACGCGGTGGAGCGGGCGATCCAGGAGTCCGAGGAGGCCGAGTGGCGCCGGACGAACCCGGAGGCACGCGCGCGTGCCGCGGGTCTGACCGGTCAGCTCCAGGCCGCCGTGGACAAGCTGCGGACGCAGATCGAGCAGGCCCGCGCCCAGGGCAACACCGCGAAGGCCGACAAGCTGGAGCGGGAGCTCGAAGGCCGTCAGTCGCTGCTGGACCAGGCCCTGAAGGGCCTGGAGGAGTTCGGCGGCTGACACAAGCCATGTGAGGGGCCCCCGTACATCGTGTACGGGGGCCCCTCACAGCTGTTCCGGCGTACCGGCGTTCCGGCTACGGGCGGCGCGCCGAGGTCACCCGGTACACGTCGTAGACGCCCTCGACGCCGCGTACGGCCTTCAGGACGTGGCCGAGGTGCTTGGGGTCGCCCATCTCGAAGGTGAAGCGGGAGGTGGCCACCCGGTCGCGCGAGGTCTGGACCGCCGCGGAGAGGATGTTGACGTGCTGGTCGGACAGGACCCGGGTGACGTCCGAGAGGAGGCGGGAGCGGTCCAGGGCCTCGACCTGGATGGCGACCAGGAAGACCGAGGACTGCGTCGGCGCCCACTCGACCTCGAGGATGCGCTCCGGCTCACGGGACAGTGACTCCACGTTGACGCAGTCGCTGCGGTGAACCGATACGCCACTACCGCGCGTGACGAATCCGATGATCGGGTCGCCGGGGACGGGCGTGCAGCAGCGGGCCAGCTTGACCCACACGTCGTCGACGCCCTTGACGACGACGCCGGGGTCCTGGTTGCTGCGCCGCTTGCGGCCGCGGCCGTGGGTCGACGGGACCGCCTCGTCGATCTCCTCGGTGGCCGCCTCCTCGCCGCCCAGCGCCTGCACCAGCTTCTGCACGACGTTCTGCGCGGCCACATGGCCCTCGCCGATCGCCGCGTACAGCGAGGAGATGTCCGGGTAGCGCATCTCGTGCGCGAGGGTGACCAGCGAGTCGCCGGTGAGGATGCGCTGGATCGGCAGGTTCTGCTTGCGCATCGCGCGCGCGATGGCGTCCTTGCCCTGCTCGATCGCCTCGTCCCGGCGCTCCTTGGAGAACCAGGCTCTGATCTTGTTGCGGGCGCGCGGGGACTTGACGAAGTTCAGCCAGTCCCGGGAGGGTCCGGCCCCTGCGGCCTTGGAGGTGAAGACCTCCACCAGGTCGCCGTTGTCCAGGGTCGACTCCAGCGGCACGAGACGGCCGTTGACCCGAGCTCCTATGGTCCGGTGGCCCACCTCTGTGTGCACCGCGTACGAGAAGTCGACCGGGGTCGCTCCCGCCGGAAGCGCTATCACGTCGCCCTTCGGCGTGAAGACGAAGACCTCGTTGCGCGACAGGTCGAAGCGCAGGGACTCCAGGAACTCGCCGGGGTCCTCGGTCTCCTTCTGCCAGTCGAGGAGCTGGCGCAGCCACGCCATGTCGTTGAGGTGGTCGTCCTTGCCGGTGGTCCGCGGCTGGTCCGAGCGCACCTTGGAGGCGCCGGCGACGGCCTCCTGCTTGTACTTCCAGTGCGCGGCGATGCCGTACTCGGCGCGGCGGTGCATGTCGAACGTGCGGATCTGGAGCTCGACCGGCTTGCCGTTGGGGCCGATGACCGTGGTGTGCAGCGACTGGTACATGTTGAACTTGGGCATCGCGATGTAGTCCTTGAACCGGCCGGGGACCGGGTTCCAGCGCGCGTGCACCGTGCCGAGGGCCGCGTAGCAGTCGCGGACGGTGTCCACGAGGACGCGGATGCCCACCAGGTCGTAGATCTCCGCGAAGTCACGGCCGCGGACGATCATCTTCTGGTAGACGCTGTAGTAGTGCTTCGGGCGGCCGGTGACGGTCGCCTTGATGCGGGCGGCCCGCAGATCGGCCTGGACCTCGTCGGTCACTATGGCCAGGTACTCGTCACGCTTCGGCGCCCTCTCGGCCACCAGCCGGACGATTTCGTCGTACATCTTGGGGTAGAGGATCGCGAAGGCGAGGTCCTCCAGCTCCCATTTGATGGTGTTCATGCCCAGGCGATGGGCGAGGGGCGCGTAGATCTCCAGGGTTTCGCGCGCCTTCTTCTCCTGCTTCTCGCGCTTGAGGTAGCGCATGGTGCGCATGTTGTGCAGGCGGTCGGCGAGCTTGATGACCAGGACGCGCGGGTCCTTGGCCATGGCGACGACCATCTTGCGCACGGTCTCGGCCTGCGCGGCCTCGCCGAACTTGACCTTGTCCAGCTTGGTCACGCCGTCGACGAGCAGGGCGACCTGGTCGCCGAAGTCGCGGCGCAGGTCCTCCAGGCCGTACTCGGTGTCCTCGACGGTGTCGTGCAGCAGGCCCGCCATGAGCGTGGCCGGGTCCATGCCCAGTTCGGCGAGGATCGTGGTCACCGCGAGCGGGTGGGTGATGTACGGGTCGCCGCTCTTGCGCTTCTGGCCGCGGTGCCAGCGCTCGGCGACCTGGTAGGACTTCTCGATCTGGCGCAGTGTCGCCGTCTCGATCTTGGGGTCGTTGCTGCGTACTATCCGCAGCAACGGCTCCAGGACCGGGTTGTACGGGTTCGCGCGCTGGACGCCGAGCCGGGCGAGGCGGGCGCGGACGCGGTTGGAGGAGCCGGAGCGGGCGGGCGGCTGCGCCGCGGCCGGGCGGCCGGCGGGCGCGGTCGAGGAGGGCTCGGGCGAGGCCGGTTTGGGGCGTGCCTGCTCGGCCGGCTTGTCGACGGACGCCGGGCGGTCGTGCTCGACCGGCCCACGGCTGTCGTCCTTCGCGGACGGCGCGGGCGTTGCCGCGGGCGCCGAGGCGGACTCGGGCTTGGCGGCTGTCAGGTGCTGGGCCTCGTCTGGCAAGAGGGCTCCTCGTGCGCGATCCGGGTCCCCCGGTCAGGTTCCGGAGGACCCATCGTAGCGATCCTGGGCCGCAGGATCGCCTTCAGGCCGATGTGAGGGCCGTCTACCGGAGAAACGCAAGAGGCGGGCCCCGGATTCCTCCGGGGCCCGCCCGCTTGGCGTACGGCGATTTTCGGACCGTGTGCGGATCTTTGAGACTGTGCTCAAATCGTGAGCAGCGACTCCAGGGGCGCCCCGCCGAGGGCCGCCTCCAGCCGGGGGCGGCCGGCCAGGAAGCCCAGCTCCATCAGGACGGCGACGCCCGCGACCTCGGCGCCCGCGCGGTGGATGAGCCGGATCGACGCCTCGGCGGTGCCGCCGGTGGCGAGGACGTCGTCGACGATCAGGACGCGATCGCCGGTGGTGAGGTCCTCCGCGTGCACCTCGATCTCGGCCGAACCGTACTCCAGGTCGTAGGCCTGGCCGAGGGTCGCTCCGGGGAGCTTGCCCGCCTTGCGTACGGGGATGAAGCCGAGGCCGGCCCGGACGGCGACCGGGGCGCCCAGGATGAACCCCCGGGCCTCCAGGCCGACGACCTTGGTGGCGCCGGTGCGCTCGGCGATCTCCGCGAACGCCTCGGTGAGTGCGGTGAACGCCGCCGGGTCCGCCAGGAGCGGGGTGATGTCCTTGAACATCACTCCCGGCTCCGGGTAGTCGGCCACGTCACGGATCCGGCTGAGCAGCAGCCCGCTGAGGTCGGTGAGCTCGGTCATCGGCGCTTCCCCGACGGACGGCCGCGGCCCCGGCCCCGGGTGGCGGGCTGGTTGCGCGGGCCGACGACCGCGGCCGCGGCGTCCTCCGGCTCGTCGTCGTAGCCGTCGCTGTCACGGGCCTCGACGAGCTGCTCCTCGGTCGTGGCCTGGGCGCGCTTGGCCAGGACGCGCTTCTTCAGCGCCTTGATCTGCGGCTCGAGCTCCTTGAGGTCCGCGACGAGCGGCGTCGCGATGAAGATCGAGGAGTAGGCGCCGGCCGCGAGGCCGACGAACAGCGACAGCGAGATGTCGTTGAGCGTGCCCGCGCCGAGGACGCCGCCGCCGATGAACAGCAGGCCCGCCACCGGCAGCAGCGCGACGACCGTGGTGTTGATGGAACGGACCAGGGTGCCGTTGATCGAGCGGTTGGCGATCTCGCTGTAGGTGAAGCGGGTCTGCTTCGTGAGGTCCTTCGTCTGTTCCTTGAGGGAGTCGAAGACGACGACCGTGTCGTACAGCGAGTAACCGAGAATGGTCAGCAGACCGATCACCGTGCCGGGCGTGACCTCGAAGCCGACGAGGGCGTAGACGCCGACCGTGATGGTGATGTCGTGGATCAGGGCGACGAGCGCCGCGATGGCCATCCGCCACTCGAAGGCGATCGCCAGGTAGATCACGACCAGGACCATGAAGATCGCCAGGCCCTGCCAGGCCTTGTCGGCGACCTGGTCGCCCCAGCTGGGACCGACCAGTTCGCCGGTGATCGTGTCCTCGTCGACCTTGAAGTCGTCGGCCAGGGCTTTCTTGATCACGTTGGACTGCTTGATGTCCATGCCGGCGATCTGGATACGCAGCGAGCCGTTGCCGAGCTTCTGCACGACCGCGTCGTGGCCGGACGCGTCCTTGGCGTACTCCTCGGCCTGGGAGACCGAGACGCTGGTCTTCTCGGTGGTGAAGACGGCGCCGCCCTGGAAGTCGATGCCCATGTTCAGGCCGCGCACCGCCAGGCCGACGATGGCCGTGATGGTGATCAGGATCGAGATGCCGTACCAGAGCTTGCGGTGGCCGATGAAGTCGTAGCTGACCTCGCCACGGTGCAGTCGGGCGCCGAGGTTACCGAGTTTGGACATCGCTCACGCCTCCTTCGTCTCGACGGGGCCGGCGGCGGAACCGGCGGGACGGCGGGTGCGGCGGATCGGCGGTTGGGCACCCAGGCTCTTCGGGTCGAGGCCGGACCACTTGTGGCCGTTCGCGAAGAACTTCCGCCGAGCGATGAGCGTCATCAGCGGCTTGGTGAAGAAGAAGACCACGACCACGTCGAGGACGGTGGTCAGGCCCAGCGTGAACGCGAAGCCCTGGACCTTGCCGACCGTGACGACGAACAGCACGGCGGCGGCGAGGAACGACACGAAGTCGGAGACCAGAATGGTGCGCCGAGCACGCGGCCAGGCCCGCTCGACGGCGGGACGCAGGGTGCGGCCCTCGCGGATCTCGTCCCGGACGCGTTCGAAGTACACGATGAACGAGTCCGCGGTGATACCGATGGCGACGATGGCTCCACAGACGGCCGGCAGGTTCAGCGCGAAGCCGATGGCCGGGCCGAGCAGCGCCATGAGCACGTAGGTGAGGGCACCGGAGACCAGCAGCGAGGCGAGCGCGATGAGCGCCAGGCCACGGTAGTAGGCCACCAGGTAGATCACGACCAGGGCGAGGCCGATGGCGCCCGCGAGGAGACCGGCGTGCAGCTGGTCACCGCCGAGCGCGGCCGTCACCGTGGTCACGCTCTGCTCCTGGAAGGAGAGCGGGAGCGCGCCGTACGACAGCATGTTGGCGAGGCCCTGGGCCTCCTCCTGCGTGAAGCTGCCCGAGATCTGGGCCTGGCCGCCGGTGATGGCGGACTGCACGAACGGGCTGGAGACGACGTCGCCGTCGAGGACGATGCCGAACTCGTTCTGCGGCTGGGTGTTCTGCGCGAGCTGGCCCGTGATGTCCGCGAACTTCTTGGCGCCCTTGGAGGTGAAGTCCATGGTGACCTGCCAGCCGGCGGCCGTCTGCGTGTCGTAGACGGCCTGGGCCTTCTTGACCTCGGTGCCGTCGACGGCGGCCGGGCCGAGCAGGTACTTGTACCAGACCTTGTCGATCTCGCCGCAGGCCACGGTCGCGTCCCCGGGCTTGACGCCGTCGCCGGCGGCGGCGCGGACCGACTCCTTGGAGCAGTCCAGGGCCGCGTACTTGGCCTGGAGCGCGGCGTCTTCGGCGGTGACGCCGGCGGCGCTGCTCGCGGTGGCCGACGGGCTGGCGGAGGCGCTCGCCTTGGTGCTCGCGGACGCCGACGGGGTCGAGTCGGCCTTCAGCGCGTCGGTGACGGGCCGGCCCTGCGAGGTCGCGGTGGCCGACGGGGACGTCGAGGAGGTCGCCTTCTCGCCGGTGGTCGCGGAGGCGCTCGCCGACGGGCTCGTGGAGGCGCTCGGCGAGGCGGTGGACGAGCCGCTGGTGGACGCGCTCGGCGAGGGGGTGGCGGCGGAGGCGGAGGCCTCCTGGGCCAGCACCGGACGGAAGTACAGCTTGGCGGTCGTGCCGACCTGCGCCCGGGCCTTCTCCGAGTCGGTGCCCTTGGGGATGTTCACGATGATGTTGCGGTCGCCCTGGGTCTGCACCTCCGCCTCGGAGACGCCCAGCCCGTTGACACGGCGGTTCATGATCTCGACCGCGGTGTCCATGTTGGCCTTGTTGATCGCGGATCCCTGGTCGGCCTTCGCCTCCAGCGTGATGCTGGTACCGCCGGCAAGGTCGATGCCGAGACGCGGAGTGGTGTGACCGGAGACGAACATGCCTCCGGTGAGCCCCACGATGGCGATCAGGATCAGGGCCAGCGAGCGCCCTGGCTTGCTCTGGGCACTCGCGCTCCGGCCCTTCTTAGGTGCTGCCACCTTCTCGTACTCCCTCTCGGGCCGCCTCGCGCCGGGTCGGCGCGGCGGCGGCCATGACATGGTGTCGGGATCCCCTGGCGAGAATGCGCGCGCCCCGGCGCGGACGGGTGTAGCCGTCTGCGCCGGGGGCGGGGCTACTTCTTCGTCTCGGAGTCGCCGTCGGTCTGCTTCGGCTCTTCGTCCGCGTCGGCCTGCTCGGCGTCGGCGGCCTTCTCCTGGACCTCGTCGGGTCCGTCCTTCTTGCCGAGGTCGACGGCCTTGTCGTCGGAGGCGGCGGCAGCTTCGTCGGCGGAGTCGTCGGTCTCGGCGGACTCGGTGAGGGAGGAGGCGTCGTCCGGGACGACGTCGGAGTCGGACTTCAGGTCGTGCTCGATGCCGTGCACGATGCGGTTGTACTCGTCGTCGGTCAGGACGGCGCCGATCGCGTTCTTCGCGAAGAGGAGTTCCACGCCCGGCCCCGCATCGAGGAGGATGGTGTCGTCACTGACCTCCTTGACCGTCGCGTACATGCCCCCGATGGTGCGGACACCACTGCCGGGCTGCAATTGGTTACGCATGTCGGCCGCTGATTGCTGCTTCTTCTTGGCCGATCGGGTCATCAGGAACATGGCCCCGATGAGCACGATGAACGGGAGGAGGGTCACAGGACTCACGGGTCGGAACTTCCTTCAGACGACCGCGATGGTTGAGCGGCCTGATGGATGGGGGTTGTGTGCTGCCGACAACGGCGGCATCGGCGGAGTCTAAGCGAGTCCGCGCGCATGGAACAACGCTCAGCATGGCACCAGGGTTCCTGACCCGGCCAATGCCGCCGCCGTGGCCCCGGGCGTCATGTCCCGAACAGGTCGCCCTGGCCACTTCCCCGGGTCGGCGTGCGGGTCGGGGTGAGGCCGAGGTGGGTCCAGGCAGCCGGGGTGGCCACCCGCCCGCGCGGCGTACGCGCGAGTAGGCCCTCCCGCACGAGGAAAGGTTCGGCGACCTCCTCCACGGTCTCGCGCTCCTCCCCCACCGCGACGGCGAGCGTGGACAGACCGACCGGGCCGCCGCCGAACAGCTTCAGCAGCGCCTCCAGGACCGCTCGGTCGAGACGGTCCAGGCCGCGGCCGTCGACTTCGTAGACCTTCAGTGCCGCCGCCGCGATCTCGCGGTCGATGATCCCGTCGGCCTTGACCTGCGCGTAGTCGCGTACCCGGCGCAGCAGACGGTTGGCGATCCGGGGGGTGCCGCGGGAGCGGCCGGCGATCTCGGCGGCGCCGTCGGTGTCGATCTCGACGTCGAGGAGGTTCGCCGACCGGTGGATCACGCGCTGCAGCTCGCCGGGCTCGTAGAACTCCATGTGCGCGGTGAAGCCGAAGCGGTCGCGCAGCGGGGGCGGCAGCAGGCCCGCGCGCGTGGTGGCGCCGACCAGGGTGAAGGGGGGCAGTTCGAGGGGGATGGCGGTGGCGCCGGGGCCCTTGCCGACGATGACGTCGACGCGGAAGTCCTCCATCGCCATGTAGAGCATCTCCTCGGCGGGCCGGGACATGCGGTGGATCTCGTCGAGGAAGAGGACCTCGCCCTCCTGGAGCGAGGAGAGGATCGCCGCGAGGTCGCCCGCGTGCTGGATGGCGGGGCCGCTGGTGATCCGGATCGGGGCGCCCATCTCGGCGGCGATGATCATCGAGAGGGTGGTCTTGCCGAGGCCGGGGGCGCCGGAGAGCAGCACGTGGTCCGCGGTCGCGCCCCGCGCGCGTGCGGCGCGCAGGACGAGGTCGAGCTGCTCGCGGACCTTCTCCTGACCGATGAACTCGTCCAGGTCCTTGGGGCGCAGGGCGGCCTCGACGGCCTGGTCCTCACCGTCGGCTGACCCGCCGACGAGCCGCTCGGGGGCGGTCTCTTCGGTCGTGTCGTCCCAGTTCACTGACGTTCTCCTAGCGGGCGCGGTTCAGGGTCTGCAGGGCGGCCTTGAGCAGCTGACCCACCTGGGGCGCGCCGTCGGCGGCCTCGGCCTGCGGGGTCACGGCCGCGACCGCCTCGTCGGCCTCGCGGGTCGCGTAGCCGAGGCCGATCAGGGCGGCGTGCAGCTGGTCGCGCCAGCCGCTGGTGACCGGCGCCCCGATCGCGGGGGCGCCGATCGGCTCGCCGAGCCGGTCCTTGAGCTCGAGCAGCAGCTTCTGGGCGCCCCTCTTGCCGATGCCCGGCACCGCGATGAGCGCCTTCTCGTCGCCGGTGGCCACGGCTCGGCGCAGGGCGTCGGGCGTGTGGACGGCCAGCATGGCCTGCGCCAGCCGGGGGCCGACCCCGCTCGCGGTCTGGAGGAGCCCGAAGACCTGGCGTTCGTCGTCGTCCACGAAGCCGTAGAGGGTCAGTGAGTCCTCCCGTACGACGAGGGAGGTGGCCAGCTTGGCCGGCTGGCCGAGGCGGAGCGTGGACAGCGTGTTCGGCGTGCACTGGAGGGCCATGCCCACGCCGCCCACCTCGACCACCGCGGTGTCGGGTGCGAGGGCTGCGACCGTGCCGCTGACGAAGGCGATCATGCCGTCAGGCCTTTCGATGTCATCGGTGCGTTGACCGTCGTCGGTGCGTTGGCTGTCGTCGGTGCGTTGACCGTCGTCGGTGTCCTGGCCGCGTGCAGGGCGACGGCCTGCTGGAGTCGGTTCTGTGCGGGGGCGCGCCAGATGTGGCAGATGGCGAGCGCGAGCGCGTCGGCCGCGTCGGCCGGCTTGGGGGGTGCGTCGAGCCGCAGCAGTCGGGTGACCATGGCGCCGACCTGCGCCTTGTCCGCGCGCCCGCTGCCGGTGACGGCGGCCTTGACCTCGCTGGGCGTGTGCAGGGCGACGGGGATGCCGCGGCGGGCGGCGCACAGCATGGCGACGGCGCTGGCCTGGGCGGTGCCCATGACCGTGCGCACGTTGTGCTGGCTGAACACCCGCTCCACGGCGACGCATTCGGGCCGGTATTCGTCCAGCCAGCGTTCGATGCCCTGCTCGACGGCGACGAGGCGCTGCCCCAACTCGGCGTCCGTGGGCGTCCGTACGACGCCCACTCCGAGCATGGTGAGGGGCCGGCCCGCGACCCCCTCGACGACGCCGACACCACACCGCGTCAGTCCGGGGTCCACCCCGAGTACCCGCACGCCCGCCCCCCTTTTTTTGCGGCTGAACCGCCGCCGCTCTCGCGGAGGTGGCTCAGCGCCGTCGTGGTTCCTCGATCGACGGTTGTCGTCCGTGGACGGTGATCTACCGATGACGACAGGCTAGTCGCCGGCACTGACAACGACGGCGGGCCGGTGGGACGTGTCCCACCGGCCCGCCGAATCCGCGCGGCCCGCCCCAGCGTTACGCGTCGACCATATACA